>NZ_JBBNAM010000112.1:0-15163 GCF_037994425.1 Phyllobacterium sp. | reverse complement strand
AGTTCGTGATGGATACCGACCTTTGCGGCGCCCTTCATTCCTATTTCGCCGGCGTCGCAGTCGATGATAACACGCTGGCATTCGACGCATTCGAGGAGGTCGGCCCCGGCAATCACTTCCTCGGCTCAGCCCACACGATGCGAAACTATCAGACCGCCTTTTGGGATTCGACGCTGTCGGACAACGAACCCTTCGAGAAGTGGAGCGAGGAAGGCGGGTCAACGGACATTGCGACTCGCGCAAATCGCCAATGGAAGAAGACGCTGAAAGAATTTGAAGCGCCACCGCTCGATGTCGCCGTCGACGAAGAGCTTTGCGACTTCGTGGCAAGACGCAAGGCCGCCACGACTGACGGCTGGTACTGAACAGGAGACGCCCCGGCCGATAATTGTGCTTTTAAAATCGCATAGCGTCTCCGGAAAATGGAGATTTGCAACATGGCTTCAAATGCTCTTGTCCAGACTCGGATTGATGCTGACGTCAAGGAGCGCGCCGCGGCCGTTCTGGAAAATATGGGCTTGACCGTCTCGGATGCTCTCCGAATCCTACTAATCTAACCCGGGCAGCGAATGAAGGCGTGTTGCCGCTGGAACTTGTCAGCCACAGCGAGGCGCACGATGCGTGGTTCCGGGCCAAGGTATTACAAGCGCTCGAGGACACACGACCCGATGTCGATGATGGCGATGACGATGCGCAGTTTCGCGAGCGCCGGGCGCCAGCCTTGCGCAAAGTCGGGGCGGCTGACCGATGAGGCCTACCTGGGGGCAATATACGCTCGACGATCGCGAAACTATCTTCAATCACATTGAAAGCGCGGATCGCGAGACCTTCGACCCGGCCGAATTTCCGGAACCAGGGAGCTTGTTGTCCCGCTTACGCCTGTTGCAGGTTACGTCGTCACGGCAGATAGAATTCGTATTCTGCGTGTTTTGCATGGCGCCCAGATGCGGCCTGTCGAATTCCATGACGAGTAGATGCGATTGCGTTTGCTTTCGAGGGTCTTGCAGTTCGTATCCGTTCAAGGCGATCCCTGTACGAACGGCCGAAGAGGGATTGTAGACATACGCGCTACAACAAGAATCGGCATAAAGCTCGCTACCATCGGAATTTATGGGAAATCGATTTTGAACAAACGGCCAAGTTCAACCCACCTTGGGGCCCTCGACAGATAGGCCGCGCCCGTCAGGCCGCTATGTCGGGCAACGGCAAGGAAATAACGGAGGTCGTTTCAGTTCATCTTCGGCGCGCGCTAGCTGTGCGCTAACGCGGTTCTCAGGAGTGTCAATCTACACCCGCCCCCTCTTCGCAGCGATCAAAGCTGAAAAATCAGCCGAAGCCAACCGCACGCCGGATTGAGTTCTCTATCAGTTCGCAACGTCGGACAATCCGTGCACTTTCGTGTCGTGAAGCCGGATTATAAATCTTAATATGGGCGAGCCGCATAGCAGCCGCGCTGTATGCCTGCCGCACATTGGTGAATCTCAACGGCCATCTCCTTGCGCCCAGGCTACGTTAATCTCAAGACAGCACGCGCGGGGCTAGCCCGCCCGCGCTGACGACCAGGTCACCCGGTCTGACAAAAACTGTGCGAATGGTCGCACGTCCATTTTAACGCTCGCCTCCTCAAGCCCCGCCAAATATGCCTTGCGATCGTCTACCCTGACCACGGTCCAAGGGTATCCGCCCGACGCCAACATGGCGTTCATCAGAAACCGCGCTATGCGCCCGTTGCCATCCGGATACGGGTGTACGTAGCCGACCAGCCAGTGCCCCAGCACGGCGCGGACGGACGATTCGTTCTCGCCTTCCAGCAAATCGAACAGCGCATTCATGCCGTCGGCTGCCGTTTCCGCCCGCGGCGGAACGTGCTGCGAACTCCGCAGGTACACAGGGTGATTGCGATAGCCCGCAAGCGCACTCGCCCGAAGAATGCCGGCTGTGACAGAAGGCGCGAATAGCTCCCGGTACCATTCGCGATGCGTATCGCGCGTCAGTGCGCCCCCTGGCTCGCCACCACTGATAATTGCGGCAACCGACTCCTTGACTTTCTGGAATGCTAGGTAGTAGCCGCGCGCCGCAAGCGCGTCGCGGCTCTTGCGGTCTTCCTCATCGATCTGCGGGTTCCAGCTGCCCTCCCTTACGCGGTCGATGAGCTCGGGCGTGACGCTATAGCCCTCGATCGACAGCGAATGATAGGCGTCGCTTTCGTATATATCTTCTACGAACTTCATATAGGCCGCTCTGTCGGAAGGCAGACCGGGCGCTTTCGGGAATATCTCGATCACCGCCGCGCGTTGCGATTCCCAGATAGCGCGGAGGCGCGCGACCAAGGGCGGCAGGCCCGCTGCGATGGCGGTCACGCGCGCCTGACCGGCGAAAGGATCGGTTTCGCGAACGTCGTAACCAGCCGATTCGAAAGCAGCGACTATCTCGTCGGCAAACGCGTCGCGCCCCACGTGCCGGAAGGCTCCTGCTAGCCGCCCAGCTACGGCGGAATGGCCGCCATCCAGCAGCAGTCCCAGTACAGTGGAGACGTCGCGCAATGAGGCCATTGCCACCTGCATTTCGATCGGCGCACGCTGGAAAAAGCCCTCCGGTACCCGGATGAGCGCCGCTTCAACGGTATACACGCGCACGCCGTTCTTTTCTGTAAGTTCATCCGGCATCACTTTGACCTTGAGGTCGTACAGAGAGGTTCCAAATAGCAGGTCGACCTTGTTGTTCGTTCCCCTGGGCGTGCTCACGACCACCTGCGGCCGAATGGCGGTCGCCTCGGCATGCAAGAGCAGCGACTGCTCTGGCGACAAGAACCAGTCTTTACCGAACCGGTCATTGCAGTAGAGCGAACAGAATTCCCAGAAGCTGGAGTACCAGGGGGTGGTGTCGTGCTCCTGCGTTTGGGGGCCGGTCGACATGAGCCAACCTTTGATCACTGCGCGCAGGAAGCCGTTTTGGAGCAGGCGCTCGCGATGAATGCGGGTGAGTTCATACGATTTGAAAATGCGTCGCCCGGCCTCCTGCAGGTCTTTGAGGATGGCTAGGGATTCCGCGAGTTTCTCATGGGGCTTGGCCATGGCCGTACCTTTGCAAGTTTTTGGCGTTGTTTCATTACAAGTATATAATGCTGAGTCTTAACAAGTCAACGATGCTGTGCAGTCGCAAGTTTTTAGTGCCGTGTAATCACGAGTTTTTATGAAAAATCGAAAAATATATATTATTAACAGACAATCGGGAAGTTCGGCCTCGATGGCTTACCCAGCAGATTTGGTACCTTCTGAGACCCTGCCACCAGCGATAGCAGCGACGGTGATGCTTACTTGACCAATTCAAGCTCCGATAACGCGCACCAACGCCGCAGCTCGTGGGTCATACTTGTATCCGGCAATCGTCCCGTCCTTGATCCGGTCAACAGCCTCGTCCACCACAAAAAGCAGTACGAGGAACCACTCACGAGGAATTATCGGGTTCCCATCTCGGCATTGAGATCAGCGTTCTCGGCACCGAGCGTCAGAACCATACGGCCCAATCGCATGACATCTGCAGAGGATGATCGGGGTTCAGCGCCATGCTGAAACCCACCATAGATAGCCGAATCTCCAAGCAATAATCCAATGGGATCATCTGACTTTCGTTGTCTTTTTACCGGGCTTTGCTTGACCCTTGTCCGGTCGATACCGGCCAACAGAAGCGAGAACTGTTCGCGCGTCATCTGCATCGAACCCTCGCGCCATCCGTGTTCGGACGGCCATACACGGCCGCAGCACCGAGGCCGAAATTCGTAGCATCCTCGAACAAGCTGCCAAGCCCGAGGGCCGCCTGAAGCTCGGTTCGCTGCTGACTTCAATTGCCCGCGAAGCCGGCGGACTGACTGACGACGAAGCGGATCAGCCCGGGCAGGTCGCTATCGGGCTCGTCGGAAGCACCTCGATGCGCTTGAGGTGGACGATGCCCTGTGGGATTGTGCGACCGTATTCGTAGAGCACTGCCCGCAGCGCATTCACAAGTTCGGTGCGCTGATGGACGAGACGCTCACGAGCCCGGAACAGCACCGCCCTGGCTTGCTGCCATTGCGACTTGGGTTCCACGAAGCGCATCTCCGGCCGCTGCGCCGCGATCACGATCGCCTCGCGTCGGCCGCATCGTTTTTCTGCCGCTTCACGAACGGCCGTACCTATTGTGGCGCAATCAGTTTCACATCATGGCCGAGCGCCATTAGCTCCCGAGCCCAATGGTGCACGCTGCCACGGGCTTCCATCACCACGACCGCAGGTGATTGATCCGTCATGAACTTCAGAAACTGGGACCGGGATAGCTTCTTGCGGAACTTCACCTGGCCCGTTATCGACGCCCCATGGAGCACAAAAACACTCTTTGCCAGATCCACGCCAATCATCGTATCCTTCATTTTGCCGCCTTTTCCGCTTTGTGGGTTAACGCACCTCAACATTGGCACATTGCGATGCCGTCAGGGGAGGGCGGCAACCATCCCATCTCAAGTGGAACGTCCTCTGCGAAAGAGTTGGCTAACCTTCACCATAATTGCCCGGGCTAGCAGGAGAGGGGAGGCGAAATCGGGGCTATTGCGACGATTCTCGTTGTCGGAAGGTCGGGACCGGAACTCCTTGATGTGCGCGAAAATGTGCATATATTGTGCATAGTTTTTACCGGGAGTGCAAACATGGCACAAGCTCTAATGGCGCATACAACCGTGGTCTCAGGCTTTGTCGATAGCCTGCAGGAGCCGCGCACGCCCTATATTTCTCCCAACCGCCTGTCCAAAGCGCTCGGTGTGCCGGTAACCGGCCTGGCGGAACTGACAGGCGTCCATCGCAACACCCTGCGCAATCCCTCTTCCGAGCGCCTACAAGGCCGCATGCGGGAAATGATCAAGGTAATCTCGGCTGCTGCTGAACTGACCGGGGCGCTTGACAAGGCGATCTACTGGTATCGAAACGAACCCATTAGGGACTATGATTATAAGACGGCGGCCGAACTCGTAGCGGAAGGACATGTCGAGGCTGTTTTGGCCTATATCCGGGATCTTGGAAACGGCGCGCGCGGGTGAAGATTACGCGATTGGGCCCGGCGGACGAGATTTTTCACAGCTTCCTAACCCCGAAGTGGGCTCATCTTCCAACGAGCGGGGCGGGTGCCGCAACCGATCGTGGTCGCTTCAATCGACCCGGAATGGAGGCACTGTATCTCTCCAGGGCTCCGCAAACGGCTTTAGAGGAATATCGCCAAGGCGCCTCTATTACGTCACCGGCAACGCTTGCCGCATATACCGTACAACTTGATCCGATCGTTGACCTGTCAGAAGGGTTCGATCCGCTGGTTTGGGATTCGAAATGGGCTGGATGGGACTGCCACTGGCGAAAGATCGCCCGGATCGATCTCAAAACCCCAGTATCTTGTGAGCAGGAATTCATCGCGTGCACCACATGGACCGCGCACTCTCAACCTGGCCATCCGCAGGATGCGCATGAGGTGAGCGAAGAGAGCATTGAGATCGCGAGGGACTTGGCGAGCAACTGCATTCGGGCAGCAGCGCTGTCTGAGTTCGCAGGCGTCACAGTCCTTCTTGCTGGCGCGATAGTGCCGGGTGCCTTCGCTTGTGATGCCTGATCACGCAAATATCGTGCAATTCCGTTTCGCAAATACGGAAGTTTGACCCAAGAAAACATTCGAGTCTCTCGCTCCGCGAGGGCAGCAAGATTGGAGGCGGAACTTCGGCGCGGTCGCTCGGTCAGCGAAATGGCGAATTAGTCCCTCAAGCCAGCGCCGAACCGTTTGCGACAGACGCGAGCGACAGTCCAGAAGGCAGGACCATCCGGAGCTATCCGAGCGGATCGACGTAACACGAGGGCCTGTCTTGTGCTACTGATCGAGCGAGAGTGCTCGCGATTCGCTCACTCAGGGTAGTCCCCTTCCCCCTCAGAGGGGGCATGGTTGAATGAGATGAACATCAGCACGTTGCCCGGTTCGGATGTCACATCGCTTCGAATGGCCCCGACCATGCCGTCCACACCACTGGTGTATTCCGCTACCACTTCGCCAAAAGTATTGCGCTGAACAACCAGCTTCTGTCCGGCAGTGACCTTGGCATTCAGTTTTACCAGATGCTCGACGAACCCGCCCTGCGTCGCGAGAACCGGGAACGCGCTGTTGGCGATGAACGCGTCCACGTCCGCCGCTGTGCGACCGATCGGACCCGCGATGATCCCGTAGTGCTTCAGCACATTTATCGTGCCTTCGACGAACGTCTGGATCAATTCAAGGTTGAGGACACGGGCGGCGCCGATCTCGGGACAAAAGCTCGGGATGCCGGCGTCGACAAACGCATTGTGGAGGACACCTGGGTAGGCCGGATTATCCCATATCAAGGGAACCGGATAGAGTTCCAGCATCGCCTTTACATCCGGCAAGGTCCTGTCCCCGATGATGAATGCGTCGCACTCCAACCCCGTCGTGCCGGTGTGGAAATCGATCGCCAGATCCGAGTTCGGCTTCAACAGCCTATTGAATAGGATGCCAGCATGGCGGCTGCTCGCGGTCGTACCGTTTTCGATGCCGGGCCATTCCCGGTTCATGTCAATGAGATCGATGCCTCTGCCCGAATTGGGCCATCTGCGCTGCATGCTTTCCAACGCTGGGCGCGCGATATCGAGGACCGCCATGACGGTGCCCGACATCTGCGCCGGATCGAGCTGCTCCATTATGGTCTGGACCGTACGAATCGAACTCATCTCGTCGCCATGTACGCCGCTGGTCAAAGTGAAGCGTTTGCCCGGCTTGGCGCCCTTGGCGACAATCACTGACACGTACCAATGCTGCCCCGTCGGCATCTGCACGCCCTGAAAATACAGAAGGTGCTTCTTGCCGGGCTCGAGGTCGTTGACGTCAAGGGCGCTGACAACCTTCTTCCCCTGGATCACGTCGCCAGTATACACCGTCCCTAATGGCCCACCCTGTGCCTGGTCGGCAGAGGGCGCTGCTGTGTCCTGTGCGTTTGCAGCACCGGCGTTGATGGCGAGGACAGCCGACGCGCCGACCGTGGCAATGGATGCCATTAACAGATCGCGGCGATCAATCCCTTTTGTAGATTTGTCCGACATGATCGGGTCCTTTCTCTTTGTGGCAGACAAGGTTTGGCACGCGCATCGCTCGCAAAAATCAGCGCGATTTCTAGCTACGGGGTAGGCTGCTGAACTAGCAAGGTCGCATGATTTATGCGGGCGCCTTTGCGGCGCTTCGATATAGAGCCGCAGCGCGACCGATGGCAATCTCCACTTCTGGCACCCGACGTTGTCGTTCTAGTCGCTTCCCTCAATGACAGCTTATGGCGGCGCAAAGCCGCCCCTCCGCTCCGAGAAGTTATCTCAGAAATCAACAGGCGCAACAATGACATAGTGGTGCCCAGTTTCATCTCGTCCGGCGCGCCATTTGTAATCAACTGATCTGACGAAAGAATTTCTTTCACCCACCAGAACAAAACTGGGCACCTGCATCCGCTGCTGGGCCTTCGACAGTTGACTTTCAGGCAACAATCAAATCGACAACAAATGGCTGCTATCGGCCTTTATCAAAGGAACATTTGTTGCAACGTGATTTGACACGTCACTACGAGGGCACCATGCTTAAAGGTGTCTGTTGCATGCGCGTTAGGCTCAATTCGTACACCTCATGCAGAAAGCCCTATATGACTGAACCTGAGCATGCTTCGTTTCAAAGTCTTCCGCCTCACGTCCAACTTATTCAGCTGGGTACGGCCTACTGGACATCCAGGGTTGTCTACGCTGCGGCCAAATTGGGGCTGGCTGATCAGATAGGCGGCGGAGCGAAAAGTGCTGAGGAGCTGGCAGGTTCCGTCGGGGCGCATGCGCCCTCACTGCACAGGTTGATGCGCGCACTCGCAAGCTTGGGCATACTGACGGAGCGCCCAGAGCGGCGTTTTGCTCTGACTGACTTGGGTCGGGCGCTAACCACCGCCGCGCCCGGCTCGGCGCGGGCAACCTTGCTTACAGTTGGGAGCCATTGGTTTGACGGATCCTTCGATCACATCGTCCATTCCATTCAGACTGGTGAAACGGGCTTTCAGAAAGCGCAGGCCATGCCGGTCTTCGAGTACCTCGCACAACATCCCGAGGATGCCACCCTGTTCAGCGAGACGATGGTCGGCATTCATGGTGAAGAGCCTCCGGCCGTAGCCGCAGCTTACGATTTCTCCGCCTTCGAGACCGTTGTCGATGTAGGCGGCGCAACCGGCAACATGCTGGCAGCCATTCTTACCCGTCATGCCCGGCCTCGCGGGATTTTGTTCGACAGACCGCATGTGGTGGGGGACGCGCCTGCGTTGCTCCAATCAAAGGGCGTGATCGACCGTGTAACAATAGAAGCCGGTGATTTCTTCGAGACCGTGCCTATCGGGGGAGATGCCTATATTCTATCGCACATCATCCATGACTGGGGTGAGGATCAGTGCCTCAAGATTTTGGGCCACGTCCGCCAAGCCATGAAGCCGGACGGCCATCTATTTATTGTAGAGATGGTGCTGCCGGCCGGCGATGCACCGCACCCAGGTAAGATGCTTGATATCGTAATGCTTGTGCTCCCTGGAGGCCAGGAGCGGACTGAGGCCGAATACCGCTCCCTTCTTGCTAAGGCCAACTTCCGTCTCAAACGTATCGTGCCGACTGATTCAGCGGTAAGCGTTATAGAAGCGGTTCCGACTTAGAACGGTCTGTCGCAGACGACCTTCCACCAATTGAGGGCTAAAACGCGCGGGTTGCGCTATTCAATTGCATGGACCAGCTGGGGAACGGCTGGTGGGATTTGACAATGCTCACGCGATCTCGGCGGTGAGTGGTCGTTTCCGGACGTATAGGTCGTACGAGTACAACGCGCTGCCACATTGCTTGAAGACTTCTGGAGCGAAGTCAATGGCGTTTTGAGGGAGGTAGGAGTGATCAAATGAAGAAGACACTTCATGTTGGAATCGCGAGCTTTGAGACGATGAACCATGTCGATTACTCGAAGGCAACTTAAGCCCAAAATGGACGATCCCAAAATCTGGTTCACGTCCATCGAAAGCTTCGCAAAGGTTTTGTCCGATCGAAATCGGGCTCTCCTTGAGATCATCGTTAAAGAAAAGCCGGCAACGATTGCGGAGTTGGAAACGATGTCAGGACAAGCAAAATCAAATCCAAGCCGAACACCACGAACGATGCAGCGATACGGCTTGGTTGAGCTGGAAAAGGGGAGGGCGGCAAGCTTATCCCCCACGTCACTTACGATCGCATTGCGTTGGAGATGCCTGCATACTCCTGATATTGCGAAATGAGGCAGGCGCGGGACCTGGACATACCGACTGGAGGAAGGCCTGCGGCCTCGCCAACATTCAAATGAGCATCGACGCGTGATGGATGGTTAACCGTAGTTCGTCCGCGTTTTGGCCGAAAGGGACGGGCCATGATCGATGCCTGCAATTCCTCCAACAAATGGTCCACTGTTTGCATCCGTGACGATGGTGCAGACATGGTCGCGATACATCCAAGCCATGGTTCCATTTCGGCGGGCCGACCGGCGGGCGAGCTTTCGGACAAGCGTCCCTGCCGGAGGAAACTCGAAAGTCGTGTGCGCTTCATGCCAGACTAAGACTAAGACTAAGACTGGGCCCGAGCTCAGCATCTGCCGGGTCAGTAGCTTGTCAACACGGGAATATTTCCGTGTTCCCGCTTCACCCAACAGTAACGGCGGTATCGCACGACGAGGCCGACTCGTGCGTTTGCAACGCCCTGAATTCATTTTTTCCCGATGTCGCAGGTCCGAACGCCCAGAAGCGTGTAGACCGGGCAAAACCGGAAAATTGCGGTCAGGACGAGGACGCCGCCGACGGCTGCGATCGCTAACCTCCACATGCCCATCCCGGCGAACAGGCCAGCGGCGGCTGGAAGGAAGGGCAGCAACAGCAGAGCAAGACCTGCGATGAAACGAATGGTGCGATCGGTGGAACCTACATTGATCATTTCAATCTCCTTGGTTGTTGTCTCTTAGGATCGCGTGCATCGCCTTGATCCGACTCAATCTGAATCCGCTACTTTCGGGTTGAGGTAACCCGACGTCCACTTCCGGCCATCGTCGCGGAGCCAGCGTTGCCTCATTCAATGGGGTCGAGCCGGGCAAAATGAGCCGCGCCGCCCAGGTCTGGCTGGTCGATTGGCGGTCGCTTGGACGTGCTTGTCGATCCGATTGATGCCCGCAGAGCGGGAGACGCGTCCGGTCCTGGAGTGGCTGGCATTTCGCAAAACATCTCGTAGAGCATGTCTATGACGGTCTTTGTCCTTCCGTCGGCGATCGAATAATAGATTGTCCGGGACTCGCGCCGTGTCTTGACCAGACCCGACTGCCTGAGTTCCGCCAGCTGTTGAGACAGCGCCGGCTGCTTGATACCCAGTCCCTCCTGAATATCGCTGACCGACCGCTCCTTCTCGGAAATATGACAAAGAAGCATCAGCCGATTGGCGTTGCTGAACTGGCGCATGAATTCGGCGGCCTCCGGTGCCTTTTCCAGAAGCGTTTCGAGAGTGACATCCGGTTTCCCGCTCATGCACGCTTTTCCCGGAAATACCAGCTTTCGCCGTCCCGGCTATCATCGGTCGAGGGATCGAGGGCCAAGCTTGTCTGTTCGACAAGATTCTGGCCGGGACGCCAGCCTTCTGGCGTCGAGGCGTTGTCGCGTTCGGCTGCCTGAAGGGCTGCGACCAGCCTGAGCAGTTCTTCGACTGACCGACCAACGTTCATGGGATACCACACAATGGCCCGGATGATGCCGGCGGGATCAATGACATAGGTTGCGCGGACCGTTGCGCTGCTGGGCGCGGCATCGTCCAACATGCCGTAGGCGCGGGCGATGACCATGGAGGGGTCTTCCAGAACCGGAAAGGCAATCTTCACACCGAACCGCTCGTGGATATCGCGCAACCAGGCTACGTGGGAATAGAGGCTATCCACGGAGAGCCCCAGAAGGGCGCAGTCGAGCTTGTCGAAATCCTTCTGCGCCTTTCCAAAGGCAATGAACTCGCTTGTGCAGACGGGCGTGAAGTCTGCCGGGTGCGAGAAGAACACAAGCCATCGCCCCCGGAAGCCCGACAGCGCAATCGGACCAGCCGTCGAACGCGCGGTGAACCCGGGGGCAGGGTCGTTCATACGTGGTGAGGCTATGGAAGGGATGTCGCTCATGGTCAGGTCGCTCGTGGTGGGTTGCAAGTCGGACGGATGCTTCTGGTCCTTAACCTGAAGTCGTATTCCAATTCACAAAATACATACTTGTATAATTAATGTAAATACGTATGTTATAGACACCCTTTACACGGAGACAAGAGCCATGACCGAGAGAAATCCAGATGTTGCGCTTGATCACGCCAGTGCTATCATCAATACGGCGCTCGCTGATCCGAAGCGGCGTCCGACCGTCAAATCTTTCTTTGATGATCAGACATTTACGATCAGTCATATAGTGCGCGATCCGGGCTCGAACGCCTGCGCCATCATCGACAGCGTGCTTGATTATGACGCCGCTTCGGGGCGCACGAGCAACACGTCGGCGAACGAACTCATTGATTACATAAAATCCGAAAGTCTCGAAGTTCAGTGGCTGCTGGAAACGCATGCCCATGCGGACCATCTGTCAGCCGCCCCGTTGTTGCAAAATCTCCTTGGCGGACAACTGGCGATCGGGCGGCAAATTATTCGCGTTCAGGAGGTCTTTGGCAAGATTTTCAACGCTGGTACCGAGTTTCAGCGCGATGGAAGCCAGTTTGATCAGCTTTTCAACGACGGCGATCGCTTCAGGATCGGCGGCCTTGAGGCTACGGTGCTGCATGTTCCGGGCCATACGCCGGCATGCCTCGCCTATGTCATCGGCGATGCAGTATTTCCGGGCGACACCATGTTCATGCCCGACTACGGAACGGCACGTTGCGACTTTCCCGGCGGCGATGCCCGGCAGCTCTATCGCTCCATCCGCCGCCTGACGAAACTGCCGGCTGAGGGACGCATGTTCCTCTGCCACGACTACAAGGCACCCGGCCGCGACGAGTATGCTTGGGAAACGACTGTCGGAGCGCAGCGCACCGGCAACGTTCACACCCACGACGGCGTCACGGAAGATGAGTTTTATGAGATGCGAACCGAACGGGACGCCACGCTTGCCATGCCAAAACTCATTCTGCCGTCCGTCCAGGTCAATATGCGGGCGGGCCAGTTGCCGCCGGCTGAAGAAAATGGCGTCCACTACCTGAAGATTCCTGTCAACACCTTGTGAGCATAATGTCCCAGATCAACTTTCTCTGGCCGCTTTCGGGTGGCCTGCTCATCGGCCTCTCCGCAGGCCTGTACCTTCTTCTGAATGGCAGGGTCGCCGGCATATCGGGCCTAACGGCCTCCGCCGCCGGTTTAACCAATTCCGGAACCGGTTGGCTTGGGATGGGTTTCATCGGTGGTATTCTCGCAGGCGCAGCCTTTGCGTCCACCCTGATCCGCCAGCCTGAACTGACGATAACCGCATCGCCGATCCTGCTGGTCGCAGGCGGCCTGATTGTGGGCTTCGGGACGCGGCTCGGGTCCGGCTGCACCAGCGGGCACGGCGTCTGTGGCCTGGCTCGCTTGTCACCACGCTCGATGATCGCGACAGTGACCTTCATGGCGGTTGCAGCCCTGACGGTCTTTGTCATTCGGACCGTCTTTGGTGGAAGTGCATGATGTTTGCGCGCGTTCTTACAGCCGTCGCCTGCGGGCTTCTGTTCGGGGCAGGTCTGGTCGTATCGGACATGATCAACCCGGCCAGGGTCCTTGCCTTCCTCGATATCACCGGCAACTGGGACCCCGCGCTCGCCTTCGTGATGGGCGGCGCGTTGATCCCGTCATCGATCGCCTACCTGATCCGTAACAAGCGCCGGGCACCGGTCCTAGATACGACGTTTCACGTGCCTGCCAATAGGAGGCCGGACGGCCGGTTGGTAGGCGGCGCGGTCCTCTTCGGGCTGGGCTGGGGGCTTGTCGGCCTTTGTCCGGGCCCAGCGATTGCGGCGCTGACGACCGGGCGCTGGGAAGCAGTACTCTTCGTGGCGGCGATGCTGGGAGGCATGATCGCCTATCGCTTTACGCTTGGCCGGCCGATGCTGCCTACAAATCCAAATAATCCGGGGAGGAAACCATGGATATTCGCAGACTGACCGACATGATTGCTGCATCTCCGCAAATTGAGACCGAAAACCTCGAGGCATTGGCGGCCCTTGGTTACAAGTCCATCATGTCCAACAGGCCGGATGGCGAGGAACCAGGCCAGCCATCGGCGGAAGCCGTCCGGACTGCTGCCGAAGCCGCGGGTCTTGCTTTTGCTCATATCCCCGTCGTTGGAGGCGGCATTTCCGATGCTGATATCGAAGCATTCGGCAAAACATTGACGGAGTTGCCGCAGCCCATTCTCGGCTTCTGCCGGACGGGGATGCGCACGACGACGCTCTGGGCCCTGTCACAGGCTGCAACGCTCGGCGTTGCCCCTGTCCTGTCGAGAGCAAGCCAGGCGGGTTATGATCTCTCGGCATTGCGGTCCAGACTGGAGGGGTCGGTACAAGCCCGTGCGATGAAAAAGCCGCTGCTCACCTGCGAGGTCCTCATCGTCGGGGCCGGCTCCGCGGGCATCGCCACCGCCGCCAGCCTGCTGAAACGCCGCCCAGGTCTCGACATTCTGATCGTCGACCCGTCCGACCGCCATGCTTATCAACCCGGCTGGACGATGGTTGGCGGGGGCATATTCAAGCCAGAGGATACGGTCCGCCCGATGCGCGCCATCATGCCCGATGGTGTTCGTTGGGAGAAGGTTGCCGTTGCGGTCTTCGCGCCGGAGAAGAGCACGGTCTCTCTGGCTGACGGACGTACGGTCCGCTATCGCATGATGGTCGCAGCCCCCGGCATAAAGCTCAACTGGGGTGCCATCGAAGGGCTTGAGGATAGCCTGGGGCGCAATGGGGTGACCTCCAACTACCGTTTTGACACCGCCCCCTACACCTGGAACCTCGTGCAGAACCTCAAAGGCGGGCGGGCGCTGTTCACTCAGCCGCCCATGCCAATCAAATGCGCCGGCGCGCCGCAGAAGGCACTCTATCTGTCGGGCGATCACTGGTTCCGCAAAGGGCGGATCAACGACATCAACATTGAGTTCCACAATGCTGGTCCCGTACTGTTCGGTGTCAAGGAATATGTTCCGGCCCTCATGGAGTACATGACGAAATACCGGGCCGATCTGAATTTCGGCTCGCGCCTCGTTTCGGTCGATGGCGCGTCAAAGACGGCAACCTTTGCCCGCACGGCGACTGATGGAACAGTCACGGAAGACAAGCGCGGTTTTGACATGATCCATGTCTGCCCGCCACAGATCGCGCCTGACTTCATCCGCGAAAGCCCGATTGCCGCGTCCAATGGCTGGATCGAGGTGGACGAGGCGACGCTCCAGCACAAGCGCTTTGAAAACGTCTTCGCGCTCGGCGATGCCGCCTCGACCTCGAATGCCAAGACAGCTGCCGCGGCGCGCAAGCAGGCACCGGTGGTGGCAGAGAATCTTCTGGCGGTCATGGACGGCAAGGCGATGCCTTGCGTCTACGACGGTTATGGTTCCTGCCCGCTCACCGTTGAACGCGGCAAGATCGTGCTGGCCGAATTCGGATATGGCGGGAGACTCCTTCCGACCTTCCCGACCTGGCTGATCGATGGCACCAAGCCATCCTCGCTTGCATGGTACCTGAAGGCCGAAGCCCTGCCGCCGATCTACTGGCACGGCATGCTCAAGGGCCGCGAATGGCTCGTTTCTCCTGAAATCAAATCCTCGGCTGCATAAGCGGCTCTGCACCACCAAACGGCAAAAGCAATGACGAACAGTCTGGCAAGATATTTTCCGGTCCTTGAATGGGGCCGCAACTATAGCGGTCAGATTCTCGTAAACGATCTGGTAGCGGCGGTCATCGTCACCATCATGCTCATTCCACAGAGCCTTGCCTATTCGATGCTTGCCGGACTGCCGCCCGTCATCGGGCTCTACGCTTCCATGGCCCCGCTGCTGGCCTATGCCATCTTCGGCACAAGCCGGACACTGGCGGTCGGGCCCGTC
>NZ_JBBNAM010000111.1:0-1940 GCF_037994425.1 Phyllobacterium sp. | reverse complement strand
GTAAACCAAATGCGCTTCTTGAGCTCTTCAGCCTTCGAGAAAGCAGAGAAATTAAGATTTGACGCGAGCTGTTCTGCGGCTGAAGCCATTATAGTCTCCGGTCTGTGCCCGTCAGGGCCTCGCCACCCGAAACGGGAATCGGCGGCTCTACCCAGATATGTGCCCTTGATAAAAGGTACAAGCGGCGATCATGGAGATCGCCGCTTGAATAGTCCGATTTATTCTGCAGCAGCAGGAGCTGCCGGAAGCTTCACGGTGCCGCCAGCCTTTTCGATCTTCTCGATCGCAGCCTTCGACGCACCGGCAACTTCAACCGTTACCGCGGTCTTGATGTCACCATCGGCAAGGAGGCGTACGCCGTCCTTCGCACGGCGGATAACGCCGGCAGCCTTGAGGGTCTCGATCGTTACCGACGCCTTGGCATCGAGCTTCTTGGCATCGATAGCAGCCTGAATGCGGCCGACCGATACGACGTTGAAGCTCTTGGAGAAGATGTTGGTAAAGCCACGCTTCGGCAAGCGGCGGTAGATTGGCATCTGACCGCCTTCGAAACCGTTGATGGCAACGCCCGAACGCGACTTCTGACCCTTTACACCGCGACCGGCCGTCTTGCCGGAACCGGAACCAATACCGCGACCAACGCGCTTGGGGGCCTTGGTGGCGCCTGCATTTTCACTCAGTTCATTGAGTTTCATTTGAATATCTCCGGTATCAAGCCTCGTCCACGACGCGGACGAGATGTTGAACCTTGGCAATCATGCCACGCACCGAAGGCGTATCTTCAAGCGTGCTGCGGCGATGCATCTTATTGAGGCCCAGGCCGACCAGCGTTGCGCGCTGTTCAACCGGACGGCGGATAGGGCTACCGATCTGTTCGACAGTAACCGTCTTACCCTTCTTTTTCTCAACCATGATTTTGTCCTTTGTCTACAGTGGGCGGAACCGACGGCCCCTGCCCCGCTGCGCCAGATCCTGGCCTATTCTTCCGAACCGACCACGTCGCGGCGGCGAGCCTGCAGTGTCGAATACTTGATACCGCGCTGAGCAGCGATGTCCTTCGGATGCATCTGATGCTTCAGGGCATCAAACGTCGCGCGAACCATGTTGTAGGGATTCGACGAACCGAGTGACTTGGCGACAACGTCCTGCACACCAAGCGTCTCGAAAACGGCGCGCATCGGACCACCGGCAATGATACCGGTACCGGCGGTTGCTGCACGAAGCAGAACCTTGCCGGCGCCATGACGGCCTTCAACATCGTGATGAAGGGTACGGCCCGAACGCAGCGGTACGAAAATCATCTCACGCTTGGCGGACTCGGTTGCCTTGCGGATGGCTTCCGGCACTTCACGTGCCTTGCCATGGCCGAAACCTACGCGGCCCTTCTGATCGCCAACGACGACGAGAGCAGCAAAACCGAAACGCCGGCCGCCCTTGACGACCTTGGCAACACGGTTGATGTGGACAAGCTTGTCAACGAATTCGCTATCGCGTTCTTCATTGCGGCCGCGATCCTCGCGGCTCCTCTTTTCCTGTGCCATGCTCCTAATTCCTTTTTCTTTTCCGGTAGCACGAATGGTTATCTAAAGTCTGGTCTTAGAAGCTAAGACCAGCTTCACGAGCAGCTTCGGCAAGCGCCTTCACACGGCCGTGGTAAATATATGCACCACGATCGAAGACAACTTCCTTGATACCAGCCTTGACGGCGCGCTCGGCAACGAGCTTGCCAACCAGTGCTGCTGCATCCGAGTCTGCGCCGGTCTTCAGCTTGCCCTTGAGGTCAGCTTCGAGGGTCGATGCGGATGCAATCGTATGTCCACGCGCATCATCGATGATCTGCGCATAGATATTCTTTGAAGAACGGTGGACGCTGAGCCGCGGACGGTCACCGGCAACCGCCTTGAGCTGGCGGCGAACACGCGCAGCGCGACGCTGAATGA
>NZ_JBBNAM010000110.1:0-2812 GCF_037994425.1 Phyllobacterium sp. | reverse complement strand
CCTCGTCGAGGCCGAAGGACGCCAGTTCTTTTCCGCCAAGGTGGACGTCACATCGCCGACGTCGACCGCCGAATTCGCCACCTTAGTGGCCAAGACTTTGCCGCCAGTCACCGCTTTGGTGAACAATGCAGGCATCTATCCCTGGAAGTCTTTCGCGGAAACGGATTACGATCTCTGGCGCAAGGTGATCAGTGTCAACCTCGACGGTCCCTTCCTGATGTGCAAGGCGTTCGTACCCGGCATGACCGAGCGGGGCTTTGGGCGTATCGTCAACGTTTCGAGCACGACGTTCTGGCTGAACAGCTCGCAGATGACGTCCTATGTCGCCAGCAAGGGCGGGGTCATTGGGTTCACGCGGGCGCTGGCCGGGGAAGTGGGCGCGCACGGCGTGACGGTCAACGTCATCGCGCCCGGCTTGACGAACACCAAGACGATGCGCGGGGAAAACGAGGAGATCTTCGAATGGCTGCCGAAGGTTCAGGCCATCCCGCGTGTCATTGAGCCTTCCGACATTGTAGGCGTCGTTTCATTCCTGTGCTCGAAGGATTCGTCCTTCGTTACGGGGCAGACGATCGTGGCCGACGGCGGCAACGTCCGCAACTGATCGAAGCTTCAGGGCGCGGTCACGACTTCAGCCGCGCCCTGAGAAACTCGACGAAGCGCTGGGTCTTGGCGGGCAGAAGCCGGGTCTCTGTGACCGCAAAGAACGGCAGCGCCGCACCACTCCATTCGGGAAGGATGCGTTTTAGCCTGTTCTGCGCGACCTCGTTGGAGACGACCTCTTCCGGAAGCAAGATCACGCCTCTGTCGAGAGCGGCCAGGTCTCGGATCATCGCGACGCTGTTCAGGCGGAACCGACCGCCGACTTTCGTCCCGACCGTCTGGTTTCCGTCGCTCAATTTCCAGACTCCGTCCTTCATCCACGGCAGGCAGTCGTGGTCCGCCAGTTCCGAAGGATGACCAGGCTCGCCGTGCGCTTCGAGATAGCGGGGCGAGGCGTAGAGAAACGGTCGGAGGCGGGCGAGGGGACGAGCGATCAGATGCGACGTCTCCGGCTCCTCGAACCGGATGACGACGTCGAAGGGTTCCGCAACAGGATCGACCGCGCGCTCGGTCAGGTCGAACTCGAAGGAGATGCCCGGATACTTGTCGGCGAACTCGGAAAGGAGCGGCAGCATGTAACCCGTCGCGAAGTCCACGGGCAGCGCGACGCGGAGAAGGCCCGTTGGCTGGGCGAGCATGTCGCCGAGCTGTTCATGGGCGAGCTTCGCCTCGTCAACGATGCGCTTGCAGCGTTCGAAGTAGATCTGCCCGGCCTCGGTGAGCTCGATCCGACGCGTTGTCCGCGTCATGAGCCGAAGGCCGATCGCCTTTTCGAGGCTGGAAATGCGACGCGACAGGGTCGAGTTGGGCACGCCGATCAGCTCAGCGGCGCCGCGGAAGCTCTTCGCCTTCGCGACCTCGACGAACAGGGCCATGTCGTTCAGGAGTTCCAAATCATTGCCTCAAGAATGGATCAATCTTTTCCATCTTAGCGGATTTATCGCCGCAGGTGCAGCAACCAAATATCAATTCTGCAAAGGAGACCAACCAGAATGAGCAAGCTTTTCACCCCGGTCCAAATCGGACGCTACGAGCTTTCCAACCGTCTCGTCATGGCACCCATGACACGCTCGCGGGCTAGCGATGCCGACGGCGTTCCGTTTGACGAGGTCGCAACTTACTACGAACAGCGCTCGGGCGCAGGCCTCATCATCAGCGAAGGCGTCTATCCGTCGGCAAGCGGCAAGGGCTACGTCAGCACCCCCGGCATCGAGACGGAAGCGCAGATCGCGGCATGGAAGAAGGTCACACACGCCGTCCACGCCCGCGGATCGCGGATCTTCATGCAGGTCATGCACTGCGGCCGCATCTCGCATCCCTCGATGCAGCCCGGCAACGCGCTTCCTGTAGCCCCATCGGCGATAAAGCCCGCTGGCCAGACCTGGACTGCGACCGGACAGCAGGACTTCGTCACACCGCATGAGCTGACCGTCGCCGAGATCAAGGGGGTCGTCGAAAGCTACCGACTGGCCACACGCCGCGCCATAGAGGCGGGGTTCGATGGCGTCGAGCTTCACGCGGCTTCCGGATACCTGCCTGAGCAGTTCCTGGCGTCGGGCAGCAACCGGCGCACCGACGAGTACGGCGGCCCGATCGGGAACCGCATCCGCTTCGTTCTCGAAGTTCTTCAAGCGATGGTCGCGGAGGCAGGTGGCGGCCGCGTGGGCATCAAGATCTCGCCGGAGATGAACTTCAATGACATCCTCGATGAGAATCCGCAGGCGCTCTACTGGGAACTCGTCGAACAGCTCAACCTGTTCGATCTTGCGTATCTCCAGATGACCCGCCAGGGGACACCGGAGATCGACTATCACGCACTGTTGCGCTCGCGATTCAAGGGCACCTACCTCATGGGCGCTGGTCTCGATCAGGCCAAGGCGGAAACGGCTCTGGAAGCGGGCAAAGCCGACGCGGCGGTCTTCGGCGAACTGTTCCTCGCGAACCCGGACCTGCCCGATCGCTTCCAGCGGGGTGCACCATTGAACACGCCGGATCGGTCGACCTACTACGGCGGCGACGCCAAGGGATACGTCGACTACCCCGTACTGCAGGCGACGGAAGCTGCCTGAGACCCTACACACCTCGAATGGTTCGGCCGACGCCTGTCGGCCGAACTTTACGTCAACGGTATGCGGGTTCTTTGGCTTCCTCCGCGCAGTTGAGATAGTTCACGACAGCGGCGCTCGCCCCGTCGACACTCCAAAGCAAC
>NZ_JBBNAM010000109.1:0-22441 GCF_037994425.1 Phyllobacterium sp. | reverse complement strand
AAGCCTATTTTCGCAAGGGCCTAAGGTCTCAACTCGGGGATGACATCAACAGGAAGGTGATTTTCTATTGTATGGAAAACTGCTGGATGTCGTGGAACGCCGCCAAAAGGGCGGTGGAATGGGGATACAAATCAGTGATTTGGTATCCCTTGGGCACCGACGGCTGGATTGCCGCCAAGCAGGCCACACGAAGAAATGAACCTTACTAATTTCAATCCTGCGCCATAATGGCGTATGATGCCGGAGAAAGATCGGGAAATGATCTTTGATGTGAGAAGGAGGAAAGCATGAAGAAGACCTGGACAAAGCCAGTCATGTGCCAAGTTGCTGCAGGCATGGAACTTTCGCGGTACCTGCCAGCGGAACTGAAGGCCAAGAAATAGCCACATACCTCTCGCCCCACGCACTCTCTTAAGCGTGGGGCGGCCTTATGGTTCAATAGGATACTGGAGATTGGGTCATGACCCTCACCTCCGGGCGTGAGGATGTGTGCCTGCAATGCGTTTGAAGATCATCGGTTCAGCTGCAGGCGGCGGATTTCCGCAATGGAATTGCAACTATCGATTGTCTCGAGGCGCGCGCAGCGGCGGCGCAAATCTTCGTCAGCGAACCCAGTCCAGTCTCGCCGCCAGCGCAAATGGCATGGATTGGGTACTGTTCAACGCGTCCCCTGATATCCGCCAGCAGATCGCAGCAACGCCTGAACTTCAGCCGGATGCTTCAGGACCGATGCGCTCCACACCAATTCGCGCCGTCGTCCTGACAAATGCCGATGTGGACCATATTGCCGGCCTGCTCAGTCTGCGCGAACGCGAACCCTTCGCCATCTATGCCTCGGCACGCATCCTTGACGTGCTTGCAAGCAACTCGGTATTTAACGTGCTTGACCCTTCAATCGTCAAAAGGCGCACACTTGTGCTTGATGAGCCGACGCGGATCGGCGACGCCGACGGCAAGCCAACCGGGCTCGTTGTCGAAGCCTTTGCTGTTCCTGGCAAGGTCGCGCTTTTTCTGGAGGATCCGGACTTGGCCGCGCAAGGTTTCGGCACCGAGAAAGGTGATACGATCGGCCTTAGGATATCATCGCCCGATACGCGGCAGGCCGCCTACTATGTTCCGGGCTGTGCTGCTGTCGATCCGGGCCTGAGACGTCGGTTGTCTAATGCCGATTGCCTGCTCTTTGACGGAACCCTCTTCACCGACGACGAAATGATCACGGCAGGTGTCGGCACAAAAACCGGCGCCCGCATGGGGCATATGCATATGTCCGGCCCTTCGGGTTCGATGGACGCACTTGCCAATCTTGGTATCAAACGGCGGATCTATATCCACATCAACAATACAAATCCTGTTCTCGATGAAGCCTCCGCGGAACGTGCCGGGGTCGAGGAAGCGGGGTGGGAAGTCGCCCATGACGGGATGGAGGTAAGGCTTTGACCGATTTCAGCAATGCGGCGCATGGCCGCCTTTCGCCTGAAGAGCTCGAGAAGGTCCTGCGCGAGGTCGGTGCGGCGCGCTATCACAATCGTCATCCCTTCCACCACCAGATGACCGGCGGCGCGCTGACGAAGCCGCAAATCCAGGCCTGGGCGCTCAATCGCTACTGCTATCAGGCGGTCATACCGCGCAAGGATGCGATGATCATCGCGCGGGCCGAGGATCCGGAATTTCGCGCCGAGTGGCGCAAACGTATCGAAGATCATGATGGCAGCGACGGCTGGAACGGGGGTATCGCCCGCTGGCTGAAGCTTGCGACGGGGCTCGGCCTTGATGCGGAAAAGGTAAAAGGCCAGCGGCTGGCGCTGCCGGCCACGCGCTTTGCCGTGGGTGCCTACCTGTCGTTCTGCACCAACCGCACGCTGCTCGAGGCCGTGGCCTCGTCGCTGACCGAGCTCTTCTCGCCGGTCATCATTGGTGAACGCGTACCGGCCATGCTGGCCAAGTACGACTACGTCACGCCGGAAATCCTCGCCTATTTCGACAAGCGCCCGACGCAGGCATCGCGTGATTCCGACTTTGCCCTGGGCTATGTCATGCGGCACGCCGATACTGCCGAAAAGCAGCAGACTGTCATCGATGCGCTGGTTTTCAAATGCGATGTCCTTTGGGCGATGCTCGACGCTTTGGCGTACGCCTATGGCGAGGCAGGACATATCCCGCCGGGCGCCTTCGATCCGGAGATGCCATGATCGCAACGACCCGTGTCCGCTCGCTCGTGTCCATTAACTCAAGACCGGTCCTGAAGCGGCACGTCCGGCTACAATATGATAGAGTGCGTGCAGCGTGGGCCCTGCTTTCGCCCGAGCGGGTGTTCTGGCCCAACGAGGTCAGCCTCGATATCCTTCGCCTGTGCGACGGGCGCCATACCGTGGCTGAGATGATCGCCCTTCTTGGCGACCAATACGGAGCGGACGAAGCGGAAATTGCGCCGGATGTAACCGGCTTTCTGCAGGAGTGGTCCGACAAATTTCTGGTGACGCTATGACGCAACCCGTTCTACCCCCGATCGGCATGCTCGCGGAATTGACGCACCGTTGTCCGCTGCAATGCGCCTATTGTTCCAACCCGGTCGAATTGCTCAAGGCCAACCGCGAGATGGACACGCAAGGCTGGATCGCGCTTTTCGAACAGGCAGCCGACCTCGGTGTGCTTCAGGTTCACCTTTCCGGCGGCGAGCCGACCCTGCGGGCCGATCTTGCCGATCTCATTGCGTGCCTTTCGCGGCGGGGCGTCTATACAAATCTGATCACGGCCGGCGTCGGGATTGCCGAAGGCCGCGTTGAAGCCTTTGTCGAGGCAGGACTTGATCATGTCCAGCTCAGTTTCCAGGGCGCCTTCGCCGCGACGACGGAAAAGATCGGCAATGCGCGCGGCGCCCATGAGAAAAAGCTTGAAACGGCGCGGCGTATCCGTGCTGCGGGCCTGCCTTTGACCATCAACGCGCCAATTCATCGGCACAATATGCAAGAGGTACCGGACTTCATTGATCTTGCGTTATCGCTGGGTGCCGAGCGGCTCGAAATTGCCAATGTGCAATATGCCGGCTGGGCGCTCGTGAACCGCAATGCGCTGATGCCGGAGCGGGAAGCGGTTGAACGCCAGGTCGAGGTCGTTGAGGCGGCACAAGAACGGTTGCGCGGGATCATGACCATCGATTTCGTCACGCCCGACTATTTCGCGATATATCCGAAGCCTTGCATGGGTGGGTGGGCCCGCGATGCCTTCATGGTGGCGCCGGACGGCACGGTCCTGCCTTGCCACGCGGCCGCCACCATCAAAACCCTTGATTTCGAGCGCTTTGGCGATTGGAGTCTGAGCCGAATCTGGCACGAATCTTCCGCCTTCAATGCCTTTCGCGGCACCGACTGGATGCAGGAGCCGTGTCGCAGTTGCGAGCGCCGTGAGATCGATTGGGGCGGTTGCCGGTGTCAGGCCCTGGCGATTGCAGGCGATGCCGCGGCAACCGATCCTGCCTGCATCAAGTCGCCGCTGCATGCGCGTATGGGTGCGCTCATCAACGACGCGGTCAAGACCAAGACCTCGGACGGCAACCCGGATACGTTTACCTACCGGCGCATCGGCAGGGTCACCGAGCCTATGGCTTGACCAATGACTGACTGATGGTCTTCGCCAGGCCGTAAAGCCGCTGCTCGATGATGGTCGGAACCTCGCAGACGTAGGACAGGGACTGTACGCGTTCTTCAAAGATGCGCGTTTCCCATTTCAACCGCTCCTCCTGTCGGTCGAGTTCTTCCGGATCGGCATCGGGTTTGGCGCGCATTGCATCGACCACGGCGGCTTCCTTGCGCAGATCCTCCGCCATGTCGCGCTGTCGGCCGGCATAGCGCGAAATGCCGGAAATCACCTGTTCGCGTTCGCGGTTCAGCGTGTCGAAGACGCCTTGAAAAACCTGGAACAATTTGTCGTTCGCCTCGCCCTTGGGAAGACCGGCCGAAAATGCGACGATCTTTTTCTGCGCCACATCGAGCGGGTTGCGGCGGGCGGCAATGTCACTGATCAGATCTTCGATCGCCTGATCATTGGCCCAATTATTGGCGGCTTCGGGTAGCTGCGGCCCGTTCCACACCTGGCCGATCGAAAGCTCGGGGACCTTGCGCTGGACGCAAGGCCAGTCCGGATCGTTGCCTTGCGCAGCCTGAACCGGCAGCGGAAAGATAAATGGAAAGAGCATCGTTGCCGAAAGGGCGATGTTTCGCGCTTTTCTCACGTGTTTCCTCCGTCCTGCTTGCGAATGACGAGCCCTCGCGATGGGTCATAGGCAATAATTGCCCCGGTCATGAAGGCGAGCGCAAAGCCGCACACGACGGCGAGCGATGTCCATTCCACCTGCCCGTAGAAGGCAAAGCGCACCAGCTCGACGGCATAGGTAAAGGGATTCATCTGACAGATTCTGAAAAGCAGCGGGCTTGCCTCCTGCACGCGCCACAGTGGATAAAGTGCGGATGAGGCGAAATACATCGGGAAGATGACGAAGTTCATGATGCCGGCGAAATTCTCGAGCTGCTTGACAACCGACGAAAGCAGCATGCCGAGCGCGCCAAGCATCATGCCGGAAAGGAAGAGGGCAGGAAGGATGAGAACATAGCCGATCGGCGGCGCCTTCACGCCCCAGAACCAGGCAATGAACAGGAAAGCATAGACCTGCGTAATCGAAACGGCGACACCAGCTAAAAGTTTGGACACGAGAAGAAACCAGCGCGGAAAGGGGCTGACGAGAAGGGTGCGCATATTGCCCATCTCGCGGTCATAGACCATCGACAGGGATGATTGCATGCCGCTGAACAGGAGGATCATGCCGCAAAGCCCGGGTGTGATATAGACCTCATAAAGCACATAGGTCTGATAGGGCGGGATGATCGAGACGCCGAGGACCTGGCGAAAGCCGGCCGCGAAGATAAACAGCCACAGGAGCGGCCGCACCAGGGAGGAAATGAAACGCTCCCGCTGATTGAGATAGCGAAGGCCCTCGCGGACAAGAATTCCTTTGAGGCAGACGAGATATTGCATCAGGCCGAAGCGCTTGCGCGCCGCCAGGCGGGGAAGGGGAACGTTACCGGCCATGTCGGTCATGATTTATGGCCCGGTGAAAGGGTTACGATGCCCGTAAGCCGCGAGAAGGCTTCATTGATGGTCTCTGCCCCCGCCCGTTTGACAACGTCATGCACGGCGCCATTGGCGACGAGCTTGCCGCGATCAAGGACGAGCACCTGGTCGGCGTGGCTGACTTCATCGATGAGGTGTGTCGCCCAAAGGACGCTGATGCCCTCGTCATGGACGAGCTTGCGGATGTCGGAGAGGATCGTCGCGCGCGACTTGATGTCGAGGCCGACCGTTGCCTCGTCGAGAAGCAGCAGCGACGGCTGGTGCAGAAGGGCGCGCACGATTTCGACGCGGCGGATCTGACCGCCGGAAAGGCTGCGCGCCTTCTCGTGCAGGCGATCGCTCATGTCGATCGACATGAGCAGTTCGTTGATGCGCTGGTTTGCCTGTCGTGCCCCGATGCCGTGCAGAGCGGCATGATAGGACAGGTTCTGGTGTACGGACAGGTCAAGGTCGAGGGTCCGGGCCTGGAAAACGATCCCCAGGCGCCGCAGCGCATCGCCCGGCTTGCGATTTATATCGTGTCCGAAGACTTGGATGCGCCCGTTGCGGGTAGCAAAGAGGTGGCTGATCAACGAAAACAGCGTCGTCTTGCCTGCTCCATTCAAGCCAAGCAGGACGGCGAAGCGCCCGGGTGCAATCGAGAAGGATATGTCATCCAGCGCTTGCCGTTTGCCATAGGCGTAACTCACCGACGTCAGTTCCAGTGCCGGAACATTGGCTTCCGGCAAGGCTTTGCCTTCGATAGTGTTCAGTCCGGCATTTGTACCCATCGAGCTCCACCCTTGGTGCCGCATGCGATATCGCTCTACTTGACCGTAATCTTACCCTTCATTCCCTTGTCGGCAAGGTCGGGAATCGACCAGGTATATTCACCCGGCCGCACGGCGGTGAATTGAACGTTGATTGTCCCTGGCGAATCGAATTCGAGCCAGGCCGGCGCGCCGTTCATATGAACTTCGAGGTCGTTGATGACGATCTGGTTCATCCAGACATTGCGGAACAGATCGGTGAAGAACTTGTATTCGAACCCGGCGGCCGAGGTGATTTTCCAGCGGTAGCCCTGTCCGGCAACGAGCTCGAAATCCTTCTGGTTGACGGCAAAGTCGTCGGACTTCGAGCCGAGGATCAATTCCGGAACATTCTTGCTCGCACGCGTGACTTGGGGTGCCTTGGCCTGCATTTGCGCCTTGGGCTTGGATGCGGCCTGATCGTCATCGTCATCATCGGCCTGGGCAAACGCGAACGATTGTGCGACCACGATGCCGAGAAACGCCGCGAGGGCGACCGTCTTCAGTTCTTTCATGCTTTTGCTCCCGTGCTGCTTGTCATCTTTAGTTCGGCGCCACCACCACACCCCAGGGCAATTGCCCGACGGTGACCGACTTTATCGGCTCGTCCGTCGCCGTATCGATGAAGGTGATGTCATTCGAAAGTCCGTTGGTGCTGATGATGTTCTTGCCATCAGGGGTGAACGCCAGCTGCCATACGCGCTGGCCAACCAGAATATATTTCTCCACCTCGTAGGTCTCGGTGTTGATCACCGCCACGCGATTGGCCGGGCCGAGCGCCACATAGGCTTTCTTGCCGTCAGCGGTAATGCGGATGCCGACCGGCTGGATCTGTTCCGACCGCAGGCCCTGGATCTCGAAGGTGATCTTGTGCGTAACCTCACGTTTGGCGTTGTCAATGACAGACACGGTGCCGCCGACTTCAGCTGAAACCCAGACCTCGGAACCGTCGGGCTTGAACTGAGCAAAGCGCGGGCGTGCGTCGACGAGCACATTGTCGGTGATTTCATGGCTGGTCGTATCGATGAAATGCGCCATGTTTGTCGTTTCCGACGTGTTGACGATGGTCTTGCCGTCAGGGCTGACGCCCATACCTTCCGGCTCAACGCCAACGGGTATTTCGGAGATGACATTCTTGCCCTCAACGTCGATCACAGTAACGAGATTGTCGTCTTCATTGGCGATGTAGAGGGTTTTGCCGTCCGGAGAGAGGACGAAGAGCTCTGGATCCGGACCCGATGGCAGCGATCCCACGATTTCCCCTGACGCGGTGTCGATGATTTCGACCGTGTCATCGTCACTGGCGCAGACATAGACGAACTTGCCATCCTGCGAGATGGTAATGCCACGCGGTCTTTGCCCGACTTCGAGCGTCTTGACCACTTCCATCGAGGTAGAATCGACGACGGTTACGGTGTTGTCCTTCTCGTTTGAAACGTAAACCATGTTCGCCAGGCATTGCCCCGCAAACAAGGGCAGTGCCGCGACCGCGGCGAAAAGGCATAAAGGTCGTCGCATTCAGTCCTCCCATATTCCAATTCAGTTCAATTTACACTTGGTCTCCGGCCTGTCGATGCCGAGCGTGTCGAGCTCGGAGAATTGATGCAGGAAGCCTTCCTGCGGCGACGTTGACACCACCCCGTGGCCATCGCCGATCAGAACCGGCTGACGCAATTGCCAGTTCCAATTGCGGAAGGTCAGCTTCTGCCCCTTGAACGCCGCAATCGAAAAACCATCCGACTTGATGTAGTCCTCGACCATTTTGGGGTCATTGCCCTTGGTGCGAGTGACCGCTTCGCCAAGAATGCGCACCGCAGTCCAGGCCTGCATGTCCTTTGACAGCATCCGGCGACCCGTCGTCTTGGCGAAACGGTTCTGGATTTGCGACCCCCCCCACTGTTCACTGGCAGGGTGCCAGCTTGAGGCCACGAGACCGGCGGTGCCCGCCACCGGGCGCGGTGTCCACGTTCGATAGGGTACATAGCTGCCGAAGACTTCGCTTTCGTCTGCAACGATCACGACGTCGTGTTCAGGCAGGTTCTGGGTGAAGACCGGCATCTGTTTCTGCACCTGGATGACGCCGGTATCGGTCCTTCGGGCTGTGCCCTTGTCCTCGTAAAGCCTCTCCTCGACGATGGTTGCACCGAACCGCGTTGCGGCGCGCCGGATGGCATCGGCATAGAGCTTGTCACGATCGTGGGAGCCGTAAAGCAGCACCCACTTGCGCCACTGCTTCCACACGAGATATTGCGCAAGGCCGTCGGCGAGCATCGAGCGTGTGGGCGCCGTGTGGAACACATTGGCGCGGCACTCCTCTTCCCGCAGGGCGTCGTCGGTTGCACCGACATTAAAGAGAATCGCGCCGTTCTCCTTTGCAAGGTCAGCGATTGAAATGAGTTGCCTGGCCGAAATGTCCGTCAGGATAAAGCGGTCGCCGCGTGCAAGCATCTCCTTGAAACTTTGGACCACATCGGCCTCGAGCTTGGTCTGCGTGACATCGAGGGCGAAGGACTGGCCGACGAACTTGCCCGTTGTATTGTTGTCATTGATGGCGACATTGGCGCCGGCTATGCCTTCGTCGCGCGGTGGTATGTCGAGCACCGAGAGCGCCAGTTGCGGCTCATATGCGCGCAAGTAACCGATGCGCACATCCACCGTCGGTTTTGCTGATTGATCGGATTGTGTCTCCTGCGCGCACAAGGCAGGGACGTTGACGAAGAGCAAAAAAAAGCCGAATAAAAACACAAGAGTGTTTGGCACCAAACTCTTCATGATCCATACCATTCAGATTTGCCGCCATTCGCATCATGGCGGTCGCTTAAGAACAGAGGTGCCCAGAGTGTTTTTAAACAAGCCTGTTAAAATCTCAACCCATCGTGTCAGCTTTTCTCGCGCCGCCGTTGATGGGGTGTGCGTCCGTTCAGGAGCCGCGCTATGACGGAGATGTTGGCCAGCGTGAGGGACCGCCAGGAAGCCGAGATCGTCTTCCTGAATGGGGCTGATATTATCGACCTCAAGGACCCGGCAAACGGCGCACTCGGTGCCGTAGAACTATCCAAATTATTGGAAGTAAAAGACTATATCGCCGGGCGCCGGCCGCTGAGCGCTGCATGTGGCGATCTGCCGATGCATCCGGACACCATCCGCCGCGCAGTCGAGGACGTTGCCGCAACCGGTGTTGATTATCTCAAGGTCGGGCTCTTTCCCAACGCCCAGCTCGATGCCTGCATCGAGGTGTTGAAGCCGCTCGCAAAGCACGGAAAATTGATCGCCGTTCTCTTTGCCGATCACATTGATGCGTACGACGACAATCTCGTCGAGAAACTGGCGGCGGCCGGCTTCTACGGCGTGATGATCGACACGGCCGACAAGGCTGCGGGCCGCCTGCTCGACCACATGACGCCGGATCAAATCGGCCATTTCATCAAGGGGTGCCATGCTAACGCACTGATATGCGGTGTTGCAGGATCGCTCGAGGCGCCCGATGTTCCACGGCTTCTTGCCTTCAAGCCGGATTTTCTCGGCTTTCGTGGTGCCTTGTGTGCCGGGCTCAGCCGCAACTCTCCTGTCGATGCGCAGGCGACGGCAAGAATACGCGGCCTCATTCCGGAAACGGAGGGGCTGCGCGCACCGCCCGGTGTCGACTACAAACTGCTCGCCGCGCGCGGCTATTTTCCTGATCCCGCTGAAGCGGGGCTTGGTACAGACAAGATCTTCGTCCGGGACTTCGTCCTTCCCGTCCATATCGGCGCCTATAGTTTCGAACACGGAAAGAGCCAGAAGGTCCGCTTCGATGTGACAGCCGATGTGCTGCGTGTGACACGCAATCCCGAGGACATGCGCCATGTCGTTTCCTACGACCTCATCATGGACGGCATTCGGACGATTGTCGCGCAGGGACATGTCGAACTTGCCGAGACCCTGGCCGAGCAGGTGGCTGCGTTCGTTTTGGACAATCCACGCGTGACCCGTGTCGTCGTGCGGGCCGAGAAACTTGAAATCGGGCCGGGCGGCGTCGGCGTCGAGATTGAGCGCAAGAACGATGTGAGAAATTCGGCCAGGGCAAGGCAAACGCCGAGCAAGACCGACGAGGTGCGCGCGCATGGAGGCAGGAAAGGCGCCTCTTCATGAAACCACTCGTCGTGAAGCTCGGGGGAAGCACAGCGGGAAAGGCGCAAATGCAGCGCTGGATCGACGCCTTGGCAAGCGCGGCTCTGCCACTCGTCGTCGTTCCCGGCGGCGGCCCATTTGCTGATCAGGTGAGGCTGGCACAAAAGCAGCTCGGCATCTCGGATGATGCGGCACACGCCATGGCGATCCTTGCCATGGACCAATTCGGCATCGTGCTTGAAGAGCGCGCCGCGCGGCTGCAACGCGCCCGGACAGAAGGCGAAATCAGGCACGTGCTCGCTGCCGGCCTTGTTCCTGTCTGGCTGCCTTCGACCATGACCATTGGCGCGCCGGATATTGCCTGTTCCTGGGATGTGACCTCAGACTCGCTCGCCGCCTGGCTGGCGCGACAACTTGGCGCAAAATCCCTCCTTCTCATCAAGCAGACCGATGAACATCGCCACTGTTCAACCGTCACCGATCTTGCCGATGCGAGAATTGTCGATGCGATGCTGCCCGAGATGCTTGCGCGGGACACCGAACTTTACGTCGCCGGGCCGCAAGCGCTGGCAAAATTGAATTGGCCCTTGGCAACGATCCCCGGACACCGGATCATGCGGCGCAGAATCGCCGAAGAAATGGGTGCTCGATGACACGACTTCATACGCCGCGCTGGGCCTGGGCCCTTACCGGCTCGGGCCATTTCTTCATCGAAAGCTTCGAACTGATCGGCACGCTCGAGCATTGCGACATATTCTTATCGAAGGCGGCCAATGAAGTGCTGCGCATGTACGGGCTGAAGCTTGCGTTTCCCGAAACGATGCGTGTGCTGCACGACAAGACGGCAAGTTCCATTCCGATCGGCGGATTCTACCATGGGGTCTACCACACGGCGGTGATCGCGCCTGCAACGTCGAACACGGTGGCCAAATGCGTTGCCGGCATATCGGATTCACTCCCGACCAATGTCTACGCCCAGGCCGGAAAATGCCGCGTACCCTCGATCGTCTTTGCCTGCGACACCGCGCCGGAACTGGAAACCATGGCGCCGGGCGGCATGGTCAAGGTCTATCCACGGCCAATCGACCTTGAAAACACCGATCGTCTCAAGGCATATCCGCGTACCAAGGTCGTCGAATCGCTGGCTGAACTAAAAACCATCATCGCGCAGCGCCAACGGGAGATCGCCGGTGATGGCTGAGCACCTGCTGTTCCTGACCGGGCATCTTGCGCGCTCGCGACTGGAGCGGGTTCTCGAGGACCTTAAGGAGACGGCCTTTTCCTATGAGATTGTTGATATCGGCGTGAAGGTCGCCGCCCTGATGACGGAAGAGATCATTTCACGTCGCCTGAAGCCGCCCCTCGTTGCCGAACGCGTGATCCTGCCGGGGCGCTATCGCGGCGATCTGCAGCGGTTGACCGACAGGTTCGGCGTGCCCTTTGTCCGTGGACCGGATGAAGTGGCCGATCTTCCCGTCTTCCTCGGCAGGGTCGGCAAGCCGGTCGATCTTTCGAGACACGACATGCGTATCTTTGCCGAGATCGTCGATGCTTCGGCGCTGAGCCTGGACGCGCTCGTTAAGCGTGCCGAGAAACTCGCTGCCGCCGGCGCCGATGTGATCGATCTGGGCTGCCTGCCGCAAACGCCCTTTCCGCATCTTGGCGAAGCTGTTGCCAGCCTGAAGGCAAAAGGCCTTCAGGTAAGCGTTGATTCGGCCAGTCTTGAAGAACTTAGGACCGGCGCTGCGGCTGGTGCCGACTATCTGCTCAGCCTGACCGAGGAGACGATCGGCCTTTTCGTGAAATACGGCGCGACACCCATTCTCATTCCGGCATCGCCCGGGGATCTCGATTCGCTCGGCCGGGCTGTTGATGCGGCCGAGGCGGCAGGTATTTCCTTCATTGCCGATCCGGTGCTCGACCCGGTTCATTTCGGCTTTGCTGCTTCCCTTGCCCGCTTCATCGAAGCACGAAGGCGTTGGCCGCACATTCCCATGATGATGGGGACAGGTAACCTCACCGAACTCACCGACGCTGATTCCTCAGGGGTTACAGCACTGCTTGCCGGACTTTGCTCCGAACTTTCGATACAAAACGTCCTCGTCGTCAATGTCAGCCCGCATACGGTTCGCACTGTCGAGGAGCATGATCGGGCCCGCCGCGTCATGTTTGCGGCCAAAAGCGATCATGCCCTGCCGCGTGGCTACGATGCCGGGCTGTTGCAGATCCATGACCGCAAACCCTATCCACACAGCATCGAAGACATAGACATGCTGGCGGCGGATGTTCGCGATGCCAATTTTCGCATCATGACGGCGCCCGATGGTGTTCATATCTTCAACGGCAAGGGCCACCGGAGAGCACACGATGTCTTCGAACTTTTTCCCGAGCTCGGCGTTGAGACTGACGGCGCGCACGCATTCTATCTCGGCGCGGAGCTGACGAAGGCGGAAATCGCCTGGAAACTCGGCAAGCGCTATGCGCAGGACGAGCCCCTTGCATGGGGTGTCGCCGCGCCCGAGAAACAGGAGGATCGCACGAGGTTGGCCGAGGCCGGGCACACGTTGCGGACAAAGAAGGATGTGGCGCCATGACCTACATCAGGGAAACCATCGTAACGACAATCGACAAGCAGGGGACGGTGCACATCGCTCCGCTCGGGATCATCGAGGAGGGCGACAAATGGATCATCGCGCCGTTCCGCCCGTCGAAGACACTGGAGAACCTTTCGGCAATCCCCTATGCCATCGCGAACTATACCGATGACATGCTGGTGTTTGCCGGATGCCTTACGGGAAGAAAGGATTGGCCCACCGTTCCCGTGAAGGGTTGTCAGGTACCCCGTCTTGAGTCTGCGCTCAGCCATTCGGTTCTTAAGGTCGTTGCGGTCAATGACGATGGGCGGCGGCCGCAGCACCTTTGCGAAATCGTCTCGGAGGAAACGCATGCGCCCTTCACGGGTCTCAACCGCGCCAAGGCGGCGATACTGGAACTTGCGATTTTGGTCAGTCGGCTGCACATGCTGCCAGCCGAAAAGATCGATGCGGAGATCGCCTATCTTTCGATTGCGATCGAAAAGACGGCCGGACCGGATGAACAAGAGGCGTGGTCGTGGCTGATTGCGCGGGTAAAAGATCACCGCGATGCTGCCGATGCAAAGGGCAAGAATGCCGTGCACCATGAGCACCATCATGGCTGATCAAAAAGTTGACCAAGATGCAGGGAGCCGAGGAGGGCCACGGCAGCAGCAGGCGCTGCCTTGCTCGCATCATCGCGCGCCGCATCGGTGGCGGGGATGAGAGACCCGAAATCCAGGTAGGGCCGTTCGAGGCGTGCGGCGAGACGCTTGATCTGCGGCCGTCCGATACCCGCGCCGACGACGGGCGCGAGCCGATCAGCGGCGATCCCGCGCGCCACGCGAAAGGCACCGTCATGGATCATGCGCAACTGGTGCTCGCTGAACCAGCGGGTTATATCAATCCATTCGTCGATTTCGAGGTCGGCACTGTCGCGGCCAACCATTCGCGCCAGACGCGCGATAGAGCCCGCTACAGATTTTGCCTGACGGTCCGCGGCGGGATACTTGTCATCTGCCTCATCCAGTGTCCCTAATATCCGCCCGAGATCAGCAGTATTGGCGAAATATTCGTTCATTAACGGCGTCAGCCGTCCTTGCACCGGAACCAGTGCGGCGATGCCGATAAGCGCCGAGCGGGCAGACCCCGTATAGACCAACTCGCCCGTCAAAAGCCGCTCGGCGTCGCTATAGCCTTCATTGGCAACCTGGCCCGCCTTGAAGGCAAGAATGTCGGTGGTGGTCGAGCCCATATCGATGAAGAGACCCGTATCCTTGAGCTTCGCGCTGAGCGATGCGCTGGCGTGCCAATTGGCCGAGGCGATGTCGCGGCCAAGACCACGCGCGGTCGAAACATCGCAAAAGCCCGCCCGGCCGGCATAGATGAGCGTGTCTTTGCTGCCGAATTCCGCTTCGATAAGATCGATCAATCCGGCAATCCCGGCATCGCGCGAGGCAAACGTATCGGAGAGTTCGCCGGTCATCGTGAAGACGTTGACGCTTCCCGCCACCCGCAGCGGACCCATCTCACGCAGGGCTTGACGCAACTGGTCGACGCCGAGCCACAGGGGCGTCTTCATGATCGTTGCCGAGACGATCTCGCCGTTGAGGCATTTTGCCTGCTTGAGATGTGCGCCGCCCAGATCCCAGCCGGTGACCAGGGGCTTTCCTTCGTTGGCAAATCGGGATTTCATGGTGCTCTCATCACGTGGAAACGACCCTGTGCATATCATTCCGGTCCTCGACATAAAAGACGGGCGCGTTGTTCGCGCACACATGGGCAACCGTGGTAACTATCACCCCATACAGACGCCGCTGAGCCCCACCGCTGAGATAGGCGACGTCACCAGGGGCATCCTTTCGCTTTATCCGTTTCCCACCTTCTACGTTGCCGATCTTGATGCAATAGGAAGGCACCACCGGCCGCTTCACCTTACTTCACAGCTGCAATCAGCACTCGGACAATCGGACATCTGGCTTGATGCGGGGTTCTGCACCAGAAACGACGTTGATCAGGCGCTGGAAATCGATGGAATTGTTCCGGTGCTTGGCTCGGAGTCCCAGAGCGATATGGATCTGTTTCAGGCCACCGGCCTTTACTCGCGCACCGTTTTGTCGCTCGATTTTCGCGGCGAGGCGTTTGTCGGCCCTGAAGCAATCCTTGCTGACGCACAAAACTGGCCCTCCAGGATCATTGTCATGACACTTGGCCGCGTCGGCGCAGATTCGGGCCCCGACTTCGATCGGCTGGACGACATTAAGCGCCGTGCCGGTAATCGGGCTGTCATCGCCGCAGGCGGTATTCGCAATAGCGGCGACCTGAAGCAGCTCGAGACCATGGGGATAGAGGGGGCGCTTGTCGCCACATCGCTCCACAACGGTGCGCTCGCCGCGGCGGCGATCGCATCGGTGATGAAGAGCAGTTGAACAATCATGGAACGTTCGAGGAAGAGGGAATTCCTCTTCCTCGAAACCTTAAAAGCCCAAGAGTTTTGCCAACCGGCGCAGCAGGCCATCCGGTTCGACAGAGGGCGCGCTCTGTGCGGGGTTGTCTCTTGTCTAAGCGCTGAACGGATGCTTAACGGAATCGCGCTGGGCGGTTGCTTCCGCAGCCGTTGGCTTGCCCGTTACTGCACGCTGGATTGCTTCCTTGGTGGCGCGATAGTTGAAGTCCTGGATCTTCGCGTCGCTTTCTGCCTCCCAGTGGATGAAAACGCCGACGCAGATGAAGATATCGTCGGCCTCGTCCGCCGGAATCGTTCCGTCCGCAACGCTATCCTGAACCGCCTTGGCGACAGCGTGCTGTGCCGGTCCGAACATCTGGACCGCCTGCTTGGCGCCCTTGATCGTCACTTTGTTGAACAGGATCGTGTTCGGCTTGCACGCAAGATTGGGAGCGATAACGGCAAGAAGGGAGGTGAAACCATCCTTGTTGTTCGTCAACGCATTGCAGAATGCCGTCTCAACGGCGCTGCCACGCGGCCCGATCAAAAGATCGATATGCGCAACTTCATTTCCGTCGCCAATCAGCGACTCGCCAACCATAACTTTGTTGATTTTCGCCACAGCCTATTTCCTCCCTATAGCGGTCCCAAATGGTTCGTCCAAAGATGCCGCACCTCGAGACACGACGCTCGATGGACAGCTATCCTTGTTCGCAGCACCCTTGAGTTGGGGGTCGGTTGGCCAGATAGCAGCGGATGAAATCCACTAACGAAATTCAATCATTTACCTGGCGAATATGCAAGACCAAGTTGAGTTGTAGCGCAAAAAGGGTTGCAACGGTGAGGTCCGCGGACGTTCCAGGATTAATGCCATCATTCTTGAGCTCGGCGTCAAACGCGAGGAGGAGTTTTTCCCGCTCCGTCCCCTTGGTGAGGGCTTTGACGCGCTCGAGGATCGCTGCGGCTTGCCTGCGAGTTTTCTCCGCCCGCCTCTTGCCGAATTTGCGCACGATGTGGCTGTCGGCAAATGCGGAAAGGTAGTGGAGATAGACGAAAACGACCGGCCACATCTTCTCTTCACCGCGTTTTATCGCCGCATCGTGGGCAGCAAAGCCTCCCTCGAAGATATCGGCAAAACCGGTGGCGTATTGACAGGCAATCATGTCCCGGTTCGCCGCTTCGCGCATCGCTTCTAGAAGCGTGACCTCGGGCTTGTTGGCGACATCGTGCCTTCGAGCAGAACCGAGGCCGCCCGGCTGCGCCAGAACGATTGCCGCGAACGCCTGGCGGGCATCCTCGATGTCAAGACCATCGAGTATGGCATTGAGGGCAAGGCGCAGATCCAAACCGCCGCTTTCTGCTGCTTTTGCCAAAGGTGCACATAAGAGAACAATGCCGAGATTGGTGTTGGTCCCAACCTTCTCACGCGTCGCCCAGACGGCGGCAAGGATACGCTCGCCAATGCAAAGGGCCGGATCTGCTATTGCCGCGGACGATGCCTGCGCGCTGTCAAAGAACTCGGCTGCCTTCATATTGTGACCATCGGCGAAGCGGTGCACATTTCCGGGTTTGAGCGCATCGATTTCATGATAGCAGGCGTCGATATAGGCCCGTCTTATAAGTTCGCGTCTCGAGGTCACGCCGCAGGTCTTTCATCGAGCGCAGGCGCGATGCGGGCCGCAAGGGCGCTGGCGACGTGATCGGCGATGCGCACCGGCACGACCGATTGCAGGCCGGTCCAGGCCGGCATGCTGTTGACCTCAAGTACGAGCAGGCGCCCGTCTGCGGCGGGTACGATGTCGATGCCGGCAAAATCGGTTCCGATTGCCGCCGATGCGGCGAGCGCCAGGCTTTCCAGCATCTGGCGCACGGGTCCAACGACCGGTTCGGCTTTTGCGCCCTTGGCCATGTTGGTGACCCAGCTCTCGGCGCGGCGCGCCATCATGCCGAGCACTTCACCGGCGCAGGTGAATATCCGGTAATCACTAAAGGGGGGTCCAGCGTGCGCAACGTAACGCTGGAGGTAATAAACGTCATCGACATCTTGCGGTGCCGGCAGGTCGTCAACAGTCCTTATCAGGCGAAGTCCCTTGCCTTGCGATCCGAACAACGGTTTGAGCACCAATGGACCATGGCCGAGTTCGCGTTGGGCAACCTCGCGTGCATGGGCGAGGGTTTCGACGGCAAACGTGTGCGGTGTCGGCAGGCCCGCATGCGCCAGGAGAAATGTCGTCGTCGATTTATCGACGCACCGCTCAATGGCCTTTGCCGAGTTCCACACCGCAACGCCACTTTCGGCAAGGGCATGCAGGATGCCGAGCCGGCGGGTAATGGCCTCGAACGAACCGGACGAAACAGAGCGAACAATGACGCCAGCAGGCAGGGCGCCATCCATGCCCGGAATCGCCATACCCGAGGCAAAGCGGGTATCGAAGGCGATGTCGGCAAGATGCAATGCCAATACGCTGAATCCGAGGCGTTCGAGCGAAGATTGCAATTGCCTTACCTGCCGATCGGCGCGGTCGGATAGGATCAGGATCGTTTCTGCCATTGATTGTCGTCTCATCCCAGGGATTGCTCGAGCATTGCTTCGTTGCGGCTGCCGCTGCGAAAGGTATCGCCGGTTTCGACTGCCGTGACGATGACCTCAGCGGGGCTGAAGAGGTGCGGATCAATCGCGTAGAAGTCACCCTTGAAAGCCTTGAATATCTCGGCAAAGGGCTGTCCGTAATCGCGTGAGCGGTGGCTCGGCAATTGCTCGGCAAGCTCACGCGCTGCTTGCGAACTGCCGCGAACGTAGAGCTGGACGATACCGCCGTAGATAATGGCGTCATTGGTGCGGCCCATGGCCTTGAGAAAGTCCGGATGTGGGGCCGGTATCGGTGCCCGCCCCGCGCCATCCACAATGGCATCGAGCGGGAATTTCAGGTCGTGGGCCTTATGCAGGGCAACTTCCAGCACACGGCCAACGATCTGCATAGACCCGGTCAGGCTTTGTGTCGGCGCATAGATGAAGGTCAGCTGCGAAGGATCGAGGTTCGTGGCTTTCGATACTTTCTCGACAATTTCTGTAGGAGGTGGCGTTGCGGTTTCCAGCATCACCACCGACGATTGCGCATCAGGTTCGCGGTAGTCGATATCCGCAAAAAGGGGCTCGACCCGAGCAAGAGCCCGCACGGGCCCCGAGCCCATGGCGAAGTATTTCTCGTGGGAAAGATTCCATCCGGCATATTGGCTGGCAAGGCAGGCGAGAACCGGCTGCGATGAACGCACGTCGACCGAATAGGGCCATTTGGCCAAACTACGGTCAAGGCCCGCCGACACCGTGCCAAGTCCACCCATGCAGATTTCGACGATGCGCAAGCCCGCCTCGATGCCGCCACGCGTCTGCGCCCCGGCGTCAATCAAATGTTCACCAAGACTGCCGCGGCTATGGCTGATCCCGAGCCGGTCGGCGTCATCGATCATCGCCTCGGTGATCCGTTGCGCATTCCTGTTGAGATAGGCATGACCGTCCCTCATGCGAAATCCTCCTCCCAATTCATCGCCAATGCCCTGACGCTCTTCTTTACGGCCCGTTCGGCAGCTCTTGCCGAAGACGCCGAGGCAAACACCGTACAGACCGGATCCCCGGCATCGAGTGCAGTTCCGGGCATCTGGTGATCGGCCGTCATTGCCGGCCAGGCGACCGGCGGAAACACCCTGATTGGCCTTCTGGCATAGGCGATTGCCGAAGCGGCCGACCCACCATAAGTCGGCACTGAAATGGCCGCGCCCGCCACCGCGCGCACATGTTCGCGGATCAGCGGCGTCGCCTCACTGTCGAAGATATCCAGTGTTGCGCCCGGACGCGGGTTGATCTCGATAAGGGTGAGGCCGCGCTCACTTTCGATGAAATCAGCGCTGCACAGGCCAACGAGGCCCGCTCGTTGCGTCAGGGCACAGAGCCAGGCTTCGGCATCAGCCGCCCGTCCTCGGTCGTAGCGGCAGAGCCGGACCGCGCCACCATAGCGAAAGGGCGCTCCCCGATGCGCAGACGGCCACTGCCGGCTGAATCCGACGATATGGGCTGAAATGCCGTTTGCGAGGAAAAGCGCAGACAGGTTCTTCCCCTTCACAAAACGCTGGAAATAGGATTCGTTGCCCACCGCATGGCCATTTGCTCGCTTGACATGCGATCCGCCGGCACCACCGCCAAGCTTTGTCAGCCAACCGGTGGCATCCAGCGGACGCTCGAAGCGGATTTCCGGATGTGGAATGGCAAGTTCACGGCACAGGCTCGCAAGTTGCGCGGGGCCCTTCACCCGCCGGATCGTTGCCGCATCATTGCCGGCAACCACAAACCGCTTCGAGATCGCCTCAATCATCTCGGGTCGGCGCTCAAAGCCCGAACCGTAAAGGAAGGCGACGGGATCATCGTCGCCGGCAAGACGGGCAAGCGTTTCGACGATCGCATGCGGATCAATGCCGGCCTCAAGGCTGCCGGAGAGTTTCACCGCCCGTTCCGCAAGCTTGAGCGTATCGGCATCGTTAAAAAGATCAGCAATGAGCGGTCGCAAGCCGGCGCGGCGCGCGGCGGCCGCCAGCGAGCGCCCGGAAATCGCCGCAATCAGGACCGCGGCATTATTTGGCAAGGTCGCGAGCAAGTGTGAAAGCGTCCCGGAAATCAAAGATGACGGGCTTCCTGGCCTTGATCATCTGTTCGAACAGACCAGCCTGCGTCTTGTATTTGACGTTGCCGATGGAGAGCGGACCAATGCCGACAGCCTGTGTCGCATCGAGCGGTTCGCCATTGGCATTGACCTTGAGCCCTTCGATGCCGGGCGGTGGCACCGCATTCACGTCGGCGGCGACAAGCAGCCCGCCCGCCGATCCGAGTTGCGCTCTCGACAGGACCTGCACGCCGGCCTTAGCGGCGGCGAGCACCACTTCGGTTCCACGCACGATTGCCGATTTATGGGCCTCTGTCGAACCGTCTGCGGGTTCAACTGTCACGTCGAAGCGCTCCTTGATGGAAGCCGCGATCGCGGTGACGCGATCGATACCGTCATGTCCGACGATGGTGACGCTGGCACCCTCGCTGGCAGCGATGACGGCGGTGCAGTAGCCGACGACGCCGGTCGCGCCGAACACCGCGACGGCGGTGCCGGCGAGGCCGCGATCATGATGTTTGACCAGCGCCTTTTCTACTTTGGCGACCATGGCTGCCGCCGTCGTGAACGAGCCTGCTGGGTCGGCAAAGACCGAGACCTCGAACGGCGGCACCATAGCTTGCTTTGCCGCATCGAGCATGTCGAGGGCGAGGGGGGCATCCTTGCCGGCGATGAAAATTCCGGTTGCCACGCCCGCGTCGGGTGGACGCGAAAAGATCGCATCCTGAACGAGGTTTCCGACATCGCAGAGGCTGACGTCCGTATAAGGAATGGCGGCGTCATAGCCGGCATCGAGCGCCATATTGACGTCGAACGGACTCATGTGCCGAAGCGGTGTCAGCATGTGAAGGATCGTTTTGCGGCTCATCTTGCCCGCTCCTTTCTGGCTGTGGCGCCCATGAATTCAAGCCCTGGCGAGATTGAGAGCGCTGTGCGTGATCTCTGCGCCCGCATTCCTGCCGGCAACGATGCGGATCGTCGTGCCGGGCGTGCGCCCGCCGATCGCGCCAACGATGCGTTCTGCCTCGGCCTGTGTCGGCGCGAAGGCAAAACCGGTCGGCCCCCAGGAACTTTGCCCTATGCCGAGGGCTCCTGCATCGGCAAGCCGGTGAAGTGTTGCCTCGACCTTACGGCTCGTGAATACGCCCCCCTGGGCCGGCGCGAAATAGCTGCCGATCTCGCTCTGGATGGCTTCAACGCCGCGGGCGAAGGCGCCAAGATCCTTGTCCAGCAATGCCGGCATGATACTAAGCAAAACATTGCGCGCGATCGATGCGGAGGTTGCGACAGGGAAGGGAGGAAGCATGCGGAAGGCCTCAAGCTCGGCCTCGCCGTGAATGCCTTGCCCCGATTGGTCGAATACAAGAATGATCCGCCAGGCGCGGGGAAATCTAAACCGGGCAACGACCGTCGGAGCCCGATCAGTTTGACCTTTTCCCGCATCGATGATGACGCCGCCCTCTTCGAACGCGGCAATCCCGATCCCCGAGCGCGAACCGCGCTTGAGAAGGATCGCATCATTGGCAGGATCAAGCGGCAGGCCATAAAGGGTGCGCAATGCGGCCGAAACCGCAAGGGCAATCTGCGTGCCGGAACCAAGGCCGATGTGGCACGCGATTGTCTGTTGTACGCTGATCCTGTGGTGCCCCTTGATACCGAGATGCACACACAATGTGTCGAGGTGCTGATTGATCCGCGCCTGTTCGTCACCGATGACATGGGTCTCAGCCGCACGGGAAATAGTCAGTATCGTTGCAATATCTTCGATCGGTAAGCCAATGCTTCCAAACCGATCGTCGACCGAGCGGGGTATGTCGAGAAAGCCAAGATGCAGGCGGGCCGGGACTTTGATAGTGACGGATTCCGACATTTGCTTATTCTTTACACAATCTCAAAAATCGGGCCCTGCGCTATGATATCGTCTTTCGAACCGGGCGCAAGCAGGATGCGCGACGAAATAAGGGAGTTATGCGAATGACTGATGAATCGAAGGCCAAGGAGCGCGTCTATTCGGAAAGCGAAATTGTCGAAAGGCTCAAGCAGGAACTGCCACACTGGCGCTATGAGAACGGCTGGATCCGCCGCAAATACAAGACCCACAACTGGAAATCGACCTTGATGGTCATCAACACGATCGGGCACTTGGCAGAGGCGGCCTGGCATCACCCAGATCTTAAGGCGTCCTACGCCTGGGTCGAGGTCCTTTTGATGAACCATGCGGCCAAAGGTGTGACCGACAAAGATTTCGAACTCGCCAAAAAGATCGAAAGCGTCGTCCAATGGCAGCCCGGCAAGGAGGCGGGATCACTGGAGGGAACGCCGCAAACGGACCAGCGCTTCGCCTATGTAAAATACGACGATTGATCGCGTGATTTTTGCCTGGCGTCAGGGTTCACAATCGAAAAAGAAGTAGCTAAGCTTATCCTTGGCACCAGAAAGTTGCGGAATATGTCGGTTGCATGGATTGGCAGCCAGCCGGTACCCTTGATGGATGCGATACAGATTGCTGCAAGGCTTCTGGTATCAAGCCGCTGTCCCGTTTTCACCATCGATGCAGACGTCCATGGTACGCGTAGTGCAATTGCGCTCGCTGAGCGACTGGGCGGGGCCTACGATCATCTTTTTGGCGAGACCCTGGCTGGCGAAGTTGCGCTCTTCACCGATCATGGTGCAATGACGACGACCCCCGGCGAGGCGCGCCGCCGCTCCAGCCTCATTGTTCTCGTCGGCGAGATTCCCGTTTGCCAC
>NZ_JBBNAM010000108.1:0-19222 GCF_037994425.1 Phyllobacterium sp. | reverse complement strand
AGATACAGGATAAAACGTGCAGGTACTCGTACGCGAAAACAATGTTGATCAGGCTCTCCGCGTTCTCAAGAAGAAGATGCAGCGCGAAGGCATGTTCCGCGAAATGAAGATGCATGATCACTACGAGAAGCCGTCGATCAAGCGTGCTCGCCAGAAGGCAGAAGCCATCAGCCGCGCTCGCAAGCTTGCCCGCAAGCAGGCACAGCGCGAGGGTCTTCTGCCGATGCCGGCGCGCAAAGCGCCGGTTCGCGCTTCCGCGGCTCGTTGATCAGCAGTTTATCGACGCCATTAGCCCGATATTGGGGTGGAGCGGCTTCACGCCGCGCCGCCCTTTTTTCGTTTGGTGCCATCGGAGCAAAAGAGCTTGCAGAGCTCTGAGTTGTACGGGACACATAGGTAATGAAACATTCAATTGAACTGGCCTCGAATGGCGGATTTCGCTCGGTGCGTAACACCGGATTGTTGATGGCATCGGTGTTGGCGCTCGGTCTTGCGGGATGCCAAAGCACCTCGACCACCGACATGACGGGCATCGACAAGGCGCAGGGTTCGACAGAGAACATCAGTTCGTTGAATAACGTCATTCGCAGCAACCCGAAGGATCCCGAGGCTTATAATGTTCGCGGCTCTGCCTATGGCCGCGCAGGCAAGAACAGTGACGCCATCAAGGATTTCAACACCGCCCTGCAGTTGAACCCGAACTTCTACCAGGCCTATTCGAATCGGGCCCTGGTCTATCGCAATATGGGCAATTCGGCCCAGGCCATCGCCGATTACAGCCGGGCGATCCAGATCAACCCGCAATACGATGCTGCCTTTATCGGGCGCGGCAATCTCTATCGCCAGGCAGGCCAGCTCGACCAGGCGATGAACGATTTCAACCAGGCGATCCAGCTCAGTACAACCGACGCCCGCGCTTATCACAATCGCGGTCTGATCTACCAGGCTCGCAATCAGCACAAGCAGGCGATCGAGGATTTCTCGACGGCGATCTCACTGGCGCCCGACGCGGCGGAGCCCTATAACGGCCGCGGCATTTCCTATGTCGCGCTGGGCGATGACGACAATGCGTTCGACGATTTCAACACGGCGATCAAGCTCGACGGCACGATCGCCGAAGGCTGGGCCAATCAGGCGCTGATCTACGAGCATCGTGGCGACAAGCCGCGCGCCGCCAAGTCCTATGCCCGCGCAGTACAGCTGGATCCGAAGTACAAGCCCGCCGTCGACGGTCTGGCACGGACGCGCAAGTCCTGATGCGATAGATGAGCAAGAACGTCGTTATCGTCCTTGCTCACCCACTAAACGACAGTCTTTGTGCACACCTGGCAGCGCTGGCAACAGCAACGATCGTGCAAGCCGGCCACAGTCCGAGGCTCGTCGACCTCTACGCGCATGGATTCGATCCTCGGCTAACCGGGCGAGAGCGGAAGACTTACTATGCTGACGAATACGACAGCAGTGCCATTGCCGCGGATAAAGCCGACTTATTGACGGCGGACGTCTTGGTCCTCGTCTTTCCGACGTGGTGGTTCGGACTTCCAGCCATACTCAAGGGATGGATCGACAGACTCTTCGTTCCGGGCGTGGCCTATGACCATGCTCCCGATTTTGGACGAATGATCCCGCGACTTACGAAGCTTAGGGCCTGCCTCGTCGTTACCACGCTTGGTTCACCTTGGTGGATCGACCGGTTCGTCATGTTTCGCCCGGTACGCCGCGTTCTATCGCGCGCCATCATCGGTACCTGTGCACCGCAAGCCAGTTTTTCTATGCTATCGCTCTATGAGACGGAACGATTGTCGGCCGAAAGATTGACAGCGTTCGAGCGCCGCCTCGTACGGGCATTGCGCCGACTGCTTTGCCCATAAAAAACCCGCCATATCGGCGGGCTTTTTACGTTGCCTACTAACCGCTTTAATGGTCGAGCGCCTTGACGATGTTCTCGACCATCTTCTTGGCATCGGCAAAGAGCATCATCGTATTGTCGCGGAAGAATAGTTCGTTCTCGACGCCAGCATAGCCGGAGCCCATGCCGCGCTTGATGAAAAGCACGGTCCCGGCCTTGTCGACATCAAGGATCGGCATGCCGAAAATGGGCGATTTCGGATCGGTCTTCGCCGCCGGGTTGGTGACGTCGTTGGCACCGATGACGAAGGCAACGTCGGCCTGGGCGAACTCGGAGTTGATGTCTTCGAGCTCGAAGACCTCATCGTAAGGCACGTTGGCTTCAGCAAGAAGGACGTTCATGTGACCGGGCATGCGACCCGCTACCGGATGGATGGCGTACTTGATCTCGACACCTTCCGCCTTCAGCTTATCGGCCATTTCACGCAAGGCATGCTGGGCCTGTGCGACGGCCATGCCGTAACCCGGCACGATGATGACCTTGGAAGCATTCTTCATGATGAAGGCTGCATCGTCGGCCGAGCCCTGCTTGACCGGGCGTTGCTCGACTTCACCGCCACCGGCGGTTGCCGTCTCGCCGCCGAATCCGCCAAGAATGACCGAGATGAACGAGCGGTTCATGCCCTTGCACATGATGTAGGAGAGGATCGCACCAGACGAGCCGACCAGCGCGCCGGTGATGATCAGCGCGAGGTTGCCGAGCGTGAAGCCGATACCCGCTGCCGCCCAACCCGAATAGGAATTCAGCATCGAGACGACGACGGGCATATCCGCGCCGCCGATCGGAATGATGATCAGGCCGCCGAGAACGAGCGAGAGGATGACGATCAGCCAGAATATCGCATGGCTTTCCGTCAGGACCAGCGCGGTGACCAGGAGCACGATGGCTGCGAGTAGCGCGACGTTGAGCACGTGGCGTCCGGGCAGCATGATCGGCCTGCCGGACATGCGGCCATCAAGTTTCAGAAAGGCAATGATCGAACCCGTGAAGGTGATTGCACCGATGGCAACGCCGAGTGACATTTCCACCAGCGCCTGGCCATGAATGCTGCCGACTTCGCCGATCCCGAAGGAATCGGGCGCGTAGATTGCTGCAGCCGCAACCATGACCGCTGCGAGACCGACAAGCGAGTGGAATGCAGCGACAAGCTGCGGCATCGCCGTCATGGCGATACGCTTTGCGATATAGGCACCGACTGCGCCGCCGATGCCAAGGCCGACAACGATCAACCCGAGGCCCTTGAAGCTCGGCTCGGCCAGCGCAAGCGTGGTGGCAATGGAGATACCCATGCCAGTCATGCCGTAGTAATTTCCCTGGCGGCTCGTCGTCGGATGCGAAAGGCCGCGTAGCGCCAGGATGAAGAGGACACCGGAGACGAGATAAAGGAAAGTTGCGATATTCACACTCATGCTCACTTTTCCTTCTTCTTGTACATGGCGAGCATGCGATGGGTGACGAGGAAGCCGCCGAAGATGTTGACGCTGACGAGAACGAGCGCAACGAAGCCAAAGCCAGTCGCAGCACCGCTCGCGGATAGTCCAACCGCCAAAAGCGCGCCAACGACGATGACGGAGGAGATGGCGTTGGTGACTGCCATGAGTGGCGTGTGCAGCGCTGGAGTGACCGACCAGACCACGTAGTAGCCGACGAAGATCGACAGGACGAAAATCGCAAGGCGGAACACGAACGGGTCGACTGCGCCGCCGGAGACGGCGTGAGCAGCGGCACCAGCGGCATCCGGCATGGTCTCGGCGGCCCGGCGGACCATCTCGGTGGCCTGGTTCAGGGTCTCGAGGGCCCTTTCGAGTGTAGCATCAGCCATCATGCCTCTCCTTCAGTCTTCTTTGGTGCAGCTTTGGGTGCGGCAGCCTTTTTGGGCGCGGCTTTTTTGACTGCCGGTTTCGCTGAGGCTTCCTTAGGAGCGGCAGGCTTCGCCGGCGTTACCTTTTTTGCCGCCGGCTTGGCAGCCGGTGCTTCGGCGGGGGCGACTGCAGCCTTGGCGAAGTTCGGATGAACGACCTTGCCGTCGTGCGTCAGCATGGTGGCCTTGACGAGTTCGTCGGCGAAATCGATTTTCACCGTCTTGGTTTCCTTGTCGACCAGCGTCTCGACGAAAGCGAAAAGGTTCTTTGCGTAGAGCTGGGAGGCGGTTGCCGCGATACGGCCCGCGACGTTGAGATGACCGACGATCTTGATGCCGTCGACCTCAGTGATACTGCCGGCGACAGCACCTTCGACGTTCCCGCCGCGCTCGACCGCTAGATCGACCAGCACCGAGCCCGGGCGCATGCGTGCATACATTTCGCGCGTCACGAGCCTTGGCGCTGGGCGACCCGGAATAAGGGCCGTCGTAATGACGATGTCCTGCTTGGCGATATGATCATTGACCAGCGCCGCCTGCTTCGCCTGATATTCCTTCGACATTTCCTTGGCGTAGCCGCCGGCCGTTTCGGCAGCCTTGAACTCCTCGTCCTCAACGGCGAGGAATTTGGCGCCAAGCGAGGCCACCTGCTCCTTGACGGCGGGACGTACGTCGGTCGCGGTGACGACCGCACCAAGCCGGCGCGCCGTCGCGATCGCCTGGAGTCCGGCGACGCCGACGCCCATGACAAACACCTTGGCGGCCGGCACTGTGCCTGCCGCAGTCATCATCATCGGCAGCGCCCGATCATACTCCTCGGCAGCATCGATAACGGCCTGATAGCCTGCGAGGTTGGCCTGGCTCGACAGGACGTCCATCACCTGCGCACGGGTGATGCGCGGCATGAATTCCATGGTGAAGGCGGTGAGCCCCGCATCGGCGAGTTCCTTGACGGCACTGTCATTGCCATAAGGGTCGAGCATGGCGATGACGACCGCGCCTTTTTTATAGGATTTTACCTCTGACGAGGCTGGCCGCCGCACCTTGAGAACGACATCAGCGTCCTTGACGTCACCGGCCGTCCCGATGCTTGCCCCGGCAGCCACGAACTCGGCGTCCGGAATGCGCGAGGCAGTCCCGGCACCCTTTTCGACGACGACATCGAATCCGAGGCCGGCAAGCCGCTTGACCGTCTCCGGCGAACCGCCAACGCGCGGCTCATTGGCATCCGTTTCTTTCGGTATGAATAGTGTCTGAGCCAAGCTCTTCACCCCCCAAAGCAAGTTTTCACTACAAAGACAGTGGTCGTACGACCAGCGCGCCTTTACCGCTTATAACGATTGGCAGTCTCGAAGACCCGCCCGGTCAAAATCGAGCGGGATTTGGATGAGCTTCCGGTCCAATGGAACCGGATCGCCCTTAGAGGAGGAACCAGGCAGCTCCGCAAATAACAAAGAAGAGAACGAGAGCAGAAAAGAACCCGCCTGCGAAAAAGCCGAATGCCATGGCAACGACCAGCGCTATGCAGGAAACGAAGCCCCATTTCGAAAGCGTGAGAAACAGATTGTAGGTCTTCTCGTGCTCCGCATAGTCCATGGGAGCTCCCAATTCCGCAGGGGTGGTGTCGTGATGTTCAGCCATCTTCAAACCTCTTCTAGTCGACGTCGTAAAGGCAATAGCGAAAAGCCGCTAGCAGCGCAATGCGCAGATGGTCACTCACCATGACCCCAATCAATATAAATCAAGAATAGAGTTTCATCACGGTCGAGCCTAATCGCTGTACCGCGGCTAGCCTAGAAGGTGCGGGAAAAGTCCGACAATACCGATGATGATGAGATAGAGCGCAACGACATAGTTCAGCAATCGCGGAGCAATCAGTATGATGATGCCGGCGATCAGGGCTACGAGTGGAGCGATAGTGATTTCGGCGATCATTTCGTGAATCCCTTTGTTGGCGCAACTTGAAGCTCAAGAACCGTAAATTATTCGAATACAATGATTCTGTCAGCGTGGGATCGTTCAATGAATCCTTGAATTGGCTAAACAGCAGATCAGTGGAGCATCGGCGGGCTCGCCTCGTTGGCCGCGAGCTTGTGCTCCATCGTCACATCGAGGAGCTTCACGATATCGTCGGCAGACATTGCAGCACCATAAAGGAAACCCTGTACATGCTCGGCCCCGACAAGCTGATTGACGAGTTCCGATTGCGCGCTCGTTTCAAGCCCTTCGATCGTTACCGACAAGCCGAGTTCGTGCGACATGTGCACGATGCCGCGCAGCAGTTTCAGCGATCGCCCCTCTTCGGCGATATCCGCAATGAAGGAACGGTCGATCTTGACCTTGTTCACGGGCAAATTCTTGAGGTAGCTCAAGCTGGAGTAGCCAGTACCGAAATCATCGATTGCGACCTGCACGCCGTAGCCCTTGAGTTCGGCCAGCACGCTGCCAGTTGTCGCCCTGTCAGTTATAAGTGCGCCTTCCGTGACTTCCACCTCGAGCAGGTGCGGCTCGATTGCGTGACGTTTCAAGGCGGACTGGATGACGCTGACCGTATTGTGGTTCTGTAGATCGTGCGATGAGAGATTGACTGAAACGGCGATTCGCGAATCCCAGTTCCGGCAATCCATCACCGCTCGGTCAATCACATTGCGGGTCAGCTCCGAGATCAGTCCCATTTCTTCGGCCAACGGGATGAACTCCGCGGGAGAGATCGCCCCGAATTCCGGGTGGTTCCAGCGCGAGAGCGCCTCGCACGCAGTCATGCGCGACGTCCTGATATTGACGATAGGCTGATAGGCAACCGAAAGCGTGCCGTCAGCGATAGCCCTTCGCAGGTCAGCCCGCAGGCGCTGTTTCGAGCGGAACGAATGGTCCATCGTCTGCACAAAGACCGCCCAATTCTTCTGGCTGTTCTTCTTGGCAACATCGAGCGCCAGATCCGCGTTCATGTGCATGACGGCAAGATCAAACGCGTTCACCTCGACAATGGCCACGCCGGCATGAGCGCCGGTCTGAATATCATGCCCTGACACGCTATATGTGCCGGTGATCGCTCCCATGATTCGCTCGACCGTTCCTGTCGCTTCCTCGTGTGAGCCAGCGGAGAAAAGCAGTACGAACTCATCGCTGCCGAAACGCGAAAGTACCGGCCGATTAGCTTCGACGAGGCTGAGCCTGTCGGCAAAAGCGCGCAACATTTCGTCGCCGATCCGGTGGCCGAAGGCATCATTGGTCCGCTTCAGGCCTTCGATGTCTATGACCATCAGGACGATCTGTGTTCCGTGCACGGCGGCGTCGGCATAGGTGTTGGCGATCTCGGCAAACTGGCTGCGGTTGGGAAGGCCCGTCAAGCTATCGAACCGAGCCATCCGATTGATCTGCGCTTCAGCATCGGCACGGCGCGTGACATCCTGGATGACGAGGACGGTCCCGTGTTCCGGGTCCGGCGTTGCCGTGAATTCGTAGTGACGTTTGTTCGGTGATTCAAATGTGTCGCGCTGTTTCGACCCGGCGAGGAGATCCCGCATCTTGGTGCGCAACGATTTCAACGCGTCCTCGGGGAAATAGGATCGCGATTGGGCAAGGCGCAGCAAAGTCTCGAGCGACCTGCCTTGAAGCTGCGCGGGGTGGTCAAAACCCATCATCTTTGCCGCCTTCATATTGGCGATGGCGATCGTCTGTTGGCTGTCGAACATCAGCAGGCCCTGTGGCATACCGTTGAGCGCCGCATCGAAATTGCTGGCAACGCGAGCCAGCTTGCGCTTGCCGATCAGGGCGTCGAAGAGCGATGCGCGAAGATTGGCGGCAACACCGATATTGCTCCAGAAATACGGCAGGATAAGCAGCGCCAGCAACCAGTTGTAGAGACCACCGAGGAGGACGAATGTGACGCCGAGCGGCGCCAGAATTCCAATTGACAGGCCGATGACGACGGTAGGTGAGACGTAGTTCCGCGTAACAAGCGCAAGCATCGACCCCACAACGATAATGATGCTGGTGATCGCAGCGGAAACATCCGGAAGGATATAGATGCTGACAAAGCATAGGGTTCCGAGAACGATACAGCTAGCAAGGGCCAAGAGCAGATATCGCCATTCCCATTTTTTCAGCGCTGTGGCCGAGACCGATGACAGGTCCGCGCGTTCGAATGCACCCGCATTGGCGGTGCGCGCCAGATCGACCACCAGGAAGGCCATTGCGAAACCAAGATAGATTGCATGGTTTGTCTTGAGATAGATCATCGCAGCAGCAATGATCTGGATGATCGATGCCCACCATGTCGCCTTGCCGTTGGCATAGAGCGTGCGAACAGAAATCAGCTCGATCGACAAGCCGTCGTTGGCTTCAACTTTCATCAATAGGCCCGCAAAAACTGTACCCACACCGGGAGATGTCAACGAGGAACGCCAACGATGCGAGCGTTATAGATTGCACATCCGACTAAATCGTTTAATTCACTTGTAGTCGCTGGAAATTTCCAAGAACTGGCAAACAGAATTACCAATTTCTAAAGAGGATAGACCTGACGGTCTGCTATGCCGGGCAGATCGTGGGCACTGCCGATTCCTTGTCGGGATTGGGATCGTAAAACGGACCGACGACCAGCGGCTTGTCCGGCATTACCGATTGATCGGCGTCGGAGATCATTTTCCGCTCGATGGTCTGCAGCACAATGCCCTTCGAGTCCTCGAGCCGCATCGTGACCTGATATTGCCGGTTTGCTTTCACGCATTTGATCGGCGGGCTTTCAACAGTGATCTTGTCCATCATCGGCCATATTTTTTGCCTGACGACAAACGGATCGCCGCCTGCAGGGTTTTCGAAGGTCGTTTCAAGGGAGGAGCCATCCGGAATCTTGCGGAGTTTCGCAAGTGTCAGAAGATACGTCGCCTGGGCGATCCGATAGTTGAATACGAAGATCTTGCCGGAAACGTTGACATAGTCGCCCTGACCACTATCGCGGCAGGCCGACAGGACAAGACCAAGAGTCATCAGGCAGATACCCACAACACGCCGGGCGTTTCTCTCGTCAGCCATGGCTGCTACCCGCCTGCTTTGTATTGCGATCGTAATAGCGACGCGCCTTTGCCCTGTTGCCGCATACGTTCATATCGCACCAGCGGCGACTGCGATTTCGACTCTCATCGAAGTAGAGCCAGTGGCAATTTGGACAAATCTTAATGCGCTCTAGCCGTAACGGGTCGAAAAGGCGCACCCCGGAGAGGAATGACGCCGCTGCCAAGGATATTTGGCGGCCATCTTTCAGCGGCCGCGGCAGCGCAAGTGGCTGCTCGTCCGGCTCGTCGCCGACGAGCTTCGCGCCAAGGTGCAGGAATTCGGAAAGTGGCACGGGGCTCAACCCTCCGCCGCCCTGCACCGCTGTCCTGAACAGACGGTTGATCGCTTCGCGGACGTCGATGAGGCCCGCAACCTCACGCGGCGAACGCGGCGGTCGAAACTCGACATTCCCCCACTCGCCCTGACGATAATCTGCCGCCGCCGCCGAAAAGCGCGACACTTCTGCCGGATCGGAGAAGCGATCGAGCGAGCGCTCGGGCGTTTCGCGAAAGACGACCGTGTTGGCAAGATCGAGAGCCAGGACGCCGCCACTGAAGCGATGGGCATTCCATTCAAAGGTCATGTTCAAATTCTAACTGGTAAAATAGGTTTTGCAAGTTAGAATGAACCGAACGCACGAGGGGTGTATGACTTATTTCCTGCAACTCCTGTTGAATGGCATCCACAATGCCGCGCTCTATGCGCTGCTTGCCTATGGCTATGTCCTTATTCACGGGCTCACCCACAGGACCGATCTTTCCCTTGGGGCGATCTTTGCCTTCTCCGGGCAGACGTTCATCCTTGTCACGGCGTTCGCCTGGTCGATCCTGTGGATGACCTTGCCCGCCGCCCTGTCCTTCGGCCTTCTGATCGCGGTCATCTATGTTTTCGTCGGGGGCTATGCGATCGCCAAGCTCATTTACGCGCCACTCGAAGCAGGAACTCGTAACACGATCCTCGTGGCAACCCTGGGCCTCAGTATCTTTCTTGCCGAGCTTTCGCGCATTGCAGCCAATACGCGTGACTACTGGCTACCACCGATGCTCGCACAACCAGTGCAGCTACTGGGTCCGCAAGTGGACATCAGTCTGACACAGATGCAGGTCCTCAATATTGCGGTCGCGGCGGCGGTGATTGGTTGCGGTGAAGCGATCCTGCTTCGAACTTCGGCGGGCCGCATCTGGCGCGCGGTGAGCGATGAACCGCAGGCAACAGCAATGTGCGGGATCGATCCCAGGCGCGTAAGGACGCAGGCTATTCTTGCGGCCTATGCGATATGCGCCCTCGCCGGATTTCTTGCAGCCCTCTATTACGGCAATATCAGCTTCAACACCGGCATGATCTTCGGGTTGAAGATTCTCTTCATTACCGCGGCTGGTGGTTTTTCGCGCCCGCTCCACGCCGCGTGCGGAGCTGCAATTGTCGGCATGGTCGAATCCCTGTGGGGCGGATACTTTTCTGTCCTGTGGCGCGATGCCGCCGTGTTCTCGCTTCTAGTGTTTGTCCTTGCCACCCGCATCACAGGTCAGGATGCAGAGCGTATCTAGAGCGCTTCTAATTAAATCAGGTCTAGCCTTGGAGGATCTGACCGCCGTCGATCGTGATAACGGTCCCGGTAATGTAGCTACTGGCATCGGAGGCCAGCATCAGCACGGCACCGTCGATATCTTCAGGTTCTCCTAGCCGCCGCATCGGATTCTTGCCCTTCAAGAAGCCGCGCGCCGGCCCGTCCATGATCTCTTCGTTAAGTCCCGTCGGAAACCAGCCGGGCGCAAGCGCATTGACCCTTATTCCGCATGCCGCCCATTCGAGGGCCAGGGAGCGGGTCATCTGCGACACGGCCGCCTTCGACATCGCGTAGGCTGCAGAACCCTTGATCGGCGCATCGGCAAGAATGCTCGAAAGATTGATGATCGACCCACCGACGCCCTTGGCAATCATTCGCTTGGCAGCTTCCTGCGCTACAAAGAATGCGCCCTCGACATTGACATCGAGAATGCGGCGTAACTGATCACGGGTCGTGTCCACTGCACGTTCCATCTCCGCGACGCCAGCATTGTTGAAAAGGACGGTCACGGTGCCGTGCCAGCTTTCCGCCTCATCGAAGGCACGCTCTATGTCGGCTGCTACCGTTACATCGGCGATGACGCTCAGGATATTTGCGTTGTGCTTGCTTTCCGGGACGGCCGCGCGCGAGATGGAAATGACATTCGCACCGTTCGCCGCCAGAACCTCCACCATGCGCAATCCGAGCCCGGACGACCCGCCCGTAACCGCAATCGTTTTTCCTGCAACAGAAAGAGAAGCTTCGCCTGCCATCAACCCAATTACCAATAAGTTCCACATCCATTCATTCAGCAACTGTTAGACCGCTGGTGGACCTATGACAACTGCTGAACTGGCTACGAGCCGCCGATTGGTGGCGCGGGCATCGCCTCCACTTATGAGCTAATCAATTCTGTTGATGGTTTCGGATCGTGCTGTTACCAGTGCAAGGACATGTTCTTATACGAAAGACTGCAAGGCTGACGCCGGGAAATCAAAAAGCGAGAAGCCCAGGCAATCAGTCGGAATTAATGGGGAGGACAAGAATGTCGGCTTTGCTCGCGCTGTCGAGAACGATTGATCGCATCAACGAATTCATTGGGCGTTATGTCGCTTGGTTGATCTTCCTGGCGGTCGTCGTCAGCGCCGGAAATGCGATCATTCGCAAGGCGTTCAATGTGTCATCGAACTCCTGGCTGGAGTTGCAATGGTACCTGTTTGGCGGCGCCTTCATGCTCGCTGCCGCCTACACGCTGCAGCAAAACGAGCATATCCGCATCGATATCGTCTACGGCGCTTTTTCAAGGCGCGTGCAGCATTGGATCGATCTCTTTGGGCATCTCGTCTTCCTGATGCCATTTGTCATCCTGATGATCTTCTATTTCATTCCCTATGTCCGGCTCTCCTTCAACAGTGGCGAGTTATCTTCGAGCGCCGGTGGCCTCATTCTTTGGCCGGCCAAGCTGATCCTCCTCATCGGGTTCGTGCTTCTCGGCTTTCAGGGCATTTCCGAGATCGTCAAGAAGATCGCCGTGATCCGCGGCGACATGCCGGACCCCAATCCCCCCGTCTCGATGGAGGAACTCGCGGAACAGGAAGTGGCGACGATCGCGGGGACGCACAATGATTGAATTCATCGCGCAGAACATGGCGCCTATCATGTTCGCATCGCTGATCATTTTCCTTTTGATCGGCTATCCCGTTGCATTCGCCCTCGCCGCAAATGGTCTCTTGTTCTTCTTTATCGGCGTTGAGCTCGCCCCTCTTTCAAACGGCAGTATCACGCTGTCATGGCCGTTGCTTTACGCGCTGCCTGACCGGTTCTGGGGACAGATGTCCAATGAGACGCTGCTCGCCATACCGTTCTTCACCTTCATGGGCATTATTCTTGAGCGATCCGGCATGGCCGAGGATCTGCTCGACACCATCGGCCAGCTTTTTGGACCCATTCGCGGCGGCCTCGCCTATGCGGTGATTTTTGTCGGCGCCCTGCTTGCCGCGACAACCGGCGTCGTTGCGGCTTCGGTCATCGCCATGGGGCTTATTTCACTGCCCATCATGATGCGCTACGGCTACGACCGGCGCGTCGCCTCGGGCGTGATCGCCGCTTCAGGAACACTGGCGCAGATCATTCCGCCCTCGCTCGTTCTGATCGTCCTCGCGGACCAGCTAGGGCGTTCGGTCGGGGATATGTATCACGGCGCAATCATCCCGGGTCTCATCCTGACCGGTCTCTATATGGCCTATATCTTGCTGATGACCTTCGTGAAGCGGGATTCGATGCCCGCGCTTCCCACGGAAGCACGCACCCTTGGCTCAGGGGTGACCTCCCTGATCGTCGCTCTCGTTGCTGCCGGTGCGATTGCCTATGGCACCCAAAGGCTGCTCGCCACAAGCGCAGGGCAGAATGCCGATATCTGGGGTGTGACCGTAGCCATCATCGCCATCTATGTTTACGCAGTCGCTGACCGGGCTTTCGGCCTCAACACGATGTCGCGACTCGCGCAACAGGTAATCATCGTCCTCATACCGCCGCTTGCCCTGATCTTCCTCGTTCTCGGCACCATCTTCCTCGGCATCGCCACGCCCACGGAAGGCGGCGCAATGGGTGCTGTCGGCGCGCTCATCATGGCTGCGTCGAAGGGCCGTCTCAGCCTCAATGTGATCAACCAGGCGCTCGCATCGACGACACGGCTTTCGTCCTTCGTGATGTTTATCCTCCTCGGCGCACGGGTATTCTCGCTGACCTTCTATGGGGTCAACGGACACGTCTGGGTCGAGCATCTGCTCGTATCCTTGCCGGGCGGGGAAGTCGGATTCCTGATTGCCGTCAACCTACTTGTCTTCTTCTTGGCGTTCTTCCTCGATTTCTTCGAGCTGGCATTCATCATTGTGCCGCTGTTGGCGCCAGCAGCCGATAAACTCGGCATCGATCTCATCTGGTTCGGCGTGCTGCTGGGCATCAATATGCAGACGAGCTTCATGCATCCGCCTTTCGGGTTTGCACTGTTCTATCTGCGTTCCGTAGCGGCCAAAGTACCCTATCTCGACAAGATCACGGGCAAGAAAATCCAGCCAATCACGACCGGGCAAATATATTGGGGTGCGGTACCGTTTGTTGGCATTCAGGTGCTTATGGTCGCCCTCACCATCATGTTCCCGCAGATGGTCATGCACTACAAGGGGACCGGACCTGCCGTCGATCCATCGCAGATCAAGATCGAAGTGCCGGGCTTTGGCCAGGACAATGGCCTTGGCGGCGGCTTAGGGGGTGGCGGGCTTGGCGGCGGCCTCGGTGGTCCCGCCAACGATTTGAGTACACCACCATTGGGCGGTCCGGCGGCGCCAAATCCAGCCACTCCGGCGCAGCCGGCCGTTCCCGCGCAGCCACCAACGCCGGATTTGAGCCAGCCGCCAAAGATGTAGGCAGCCAACAAAAAAACCCCGGTACCGCTAAGGTCCCGGGGTTTTATTTTGGCCAAGCGTCAGCGCCTAGAGTTTGCCGTTGCGCTGCTGGATCATCATGAACGTATCGAAGGAATATTCCGCGACCTGTGCATAAAGGAAGTGCTCATTGCGGAATGCCTTGATCGAATCCCAGATCTTCTTGAACTCAGGATTGCTGGCTTCCATTTCGGCATAGACGCCATTGGCGGCCTCGAAGCATGCATTCAGAATTTCAGGACTGAAGGGGCGGAGCTGTGCGCCGGCTGCAACCAGACGCTTGATCGCCGCCGGATTGAGCGAATCGTATTTCTGCAGCATGTCGGCATCGGTAGCCTGCGCGGCCGTTCGGAATAGGGATTGATACGCGGGCGGAAGGGAGTCCCACTTCTCCTTGTTGACCATGAAGCTGACGGTCGGGCCGCCTTCCCACCAGCCGGGGTAGTAGTAGAACGGCGCAACCTTCTGGAAGCCCAGCTTCTCGTCGTCATAGGGTCCGACCCATTCGGCTGCGTCGATCGTACCTTTTTCAAGCGAAGGATAAATATCGCCGCCGGCGATCTGCTGCGGGACGACTCCAAGCTTTTCGAGAACCTTGCCGGCAAATCCGCCGACGCGCATCTTGATGCCCTTGAGATCGTCAACAGTCTTGATTTCCTTGCGGAACCAGCCGCCCATCTGCACACCGGTGTTGCCACCGGGATAGGCCTGCAATCCCTGCTTGTTGAAGAATTCGTTGAGAAGGTCGATACCGCCCTGGTGATACTGCCAAGCGTTCATGCCACGCGCGTTCAGCGCGAATGGAACCGCCGCACCAAGAGCCCACGTGGGGTCCTTGCCCCAATAATAGTAAGTGACCGTATGGCAAAGTTCGACAGTACCCGCTGCTGCCGCGTCGGCGGCCTGCAGGCCAGGAACGATTTCACCTGCCGCAAACGGCTGGATGGTGAAATTTCCGTCGGTGGCTTCCTTTAGATACTTCGAAAGAACTTCCGCACCGCCGTAAATCGTATCCAGCGATTTCGGAAACGACGAGGCACAACGCCATGTGACCTTTGGCAGCGACTGCGCGATTGCCGGCGCAGCGAGCGTGGTGGCCGCGGCAGCCCCAACGCCGGCAAATCCCGCCTTTGTAATAAATGAACGACGATCCATAAAATCTCCTCCGAACAATTGATCTGGACCATTCTCCCGATCCCGCGATCAACATACACACTCACTAATTCAAGTCCAGCGGCTGAGTCCACAAAGCAGGCGCCTTCGAGTGGATTGAATTGCTGAAAGATTCTTGTCGGCATTTGGCTTTTGCCGCGCATGGCACGATCCCTCAGCAACCATTGGAAACACATATGAATTGCACTAAATAGAGGGAACAATCATTGTGGAGCAATTCAATGCGGCAACCCCTCGTCGCCATAACGTCCGATGTGCGCGCCTTCGAAAATTACACATGGCATGCGGCGCCTGAGCAATATCTGATGGCGGCCTATGATGCTGCAGGTGTTATTCCCCTGATCGTCCCGTCGTTTGGCGAAGGGCTCGACATCGACGCCATCCTTGACGGGGTCGACGGTGTCCTGATCACTGGATCGAAGTCCAATGTCCACCCGACGCTCTACGGTGCACAGCCGAGTCCCGCGCACGAGCCCTACGACCCGGCACGTGATTCGACGTCACTGCCGCTTATTCGGCGCGCCATCGAACGCGGCATCCCGTTGCTCGCTATTTGCCGCGGCATTCAAGAGTTGAACGTCGCCTTGGGCGGCACGCTCGCCACCGAAATCCAGGAACTGGACGGCCGCATGGACCACCGCGCCCCGCAATCAGACGAGCAGGCCGAGCGTTTCGCCATTCGCCATCCCGTGCGCATCAAACCCGGCTCCTGCCTTGCCGAGGTCATGAAAAGCGATTCGATTGACGTTAACTCCGTGCATCGCCAGGCGATCGACACGCCAGCGCCTTCGCTCGAAATCGAGGCCGTCGCTGAAGACGGAACAATCGAAGCCGTGTCAGTAAAGACCGCGCGCAACTTCGCTGTCGGCGTGCAGTGGCATCCGGAATATTGGGTAAAAACGGATTCGCCGTCACGCAAGATATTCGCCGCTTTCGGCGACGCGGCGCGGGCCCACAAGGCAAGCCGCGAGCGATTGCACGCAGCAAAATAACAATGAAAGAATGCTAGAAGGTTAGAACGCCTTCCGCCGACATTGACAGGATGACGGAACGGGGTTCGATACTGATATAGGCTAGCCCATCGCCCGGGCTGAACTCGACGATGGTGCGGCCCATGTCGTCGGCGAGGTCTATCGTTCCGTCCTCATTGTTGTGCCAGGTCGTGGCTTGCGCGAGTGGCGGATAAAGCCCGGCGCAACTCTTGTCGATCGTCAGTGCATTGTGGCCAGGCAGGCCATTTTCGGCCGGAAAGGCTTTGCATTTCGTGCCGCCGCCGGGACCGCTGATGACAAATGTCGGCATATCGAGAACCGATCCCTGCAGTGGCTCGTCCTTTGTAATCGATGCGGTCGTGGCTACGTCAATTTTCGCTTCCTCACCTGATGTATAGGTGGCGAAATCGAGAAACATGGCGATGACTGCAACTGCGCTCACGAGGGCGAGCACGACCGTGTTGGCGGGTTTCATGCCAAACTCCACAAGGGTCATTCTTCCGCAAAAGGCTAGCCCCGTAGCGTTAATGAACCGTGAAGCGGCGCGCCGGGCCCACTGGGATGGGGCTTCAGCGCTCCTTCGGCCTCGATGTGGATTGCCGGATACGCAGTTCCGGCTTGATCAGTTCCTGCCGTGCATGGGTATCGGCGCCGTTGAGCTGGTCGAGAAGCGCCCTGGCCGCCCGCTGGCCTACCTCGCGCTGGCCATTCCAGACCGTGGTCAGCGCAGGTGTCGCAATTGCTGCTTCTTCAAGATCGTCATAGCCTGTGACAGATATATCGACGCCTGCGACCAGTCCGGCGCGGGCTATGCCGTTCATCATGCCGATCGCCGCAAGATCGTTCCAGCAGACCGCCGCTGTCGGATGGTCCTTCAAGGCAAGAAACTGCGGTGCCGCATCGAAACCAGCCTGTTTCGTGCGGGGCCCGGGGATACGCCATTCGGGTTTAACCTCAAGGCCCGCTTTTTGCATTGCCTGGAGATAGCCCTCGTAGCGGTCGCGGCCTGTCGAAGTCTGATCGGTCCCGCCGACCATGGCGATGCGCGTATGGCCGAGCGAAATAAGATGATTTGTTGCGAGGCCAATTCCGTAAGCGTCGTCTCCCCGGAAGACGGGCACGTTCGCGTCCTTGACGCTGCGGGCGATCAACACCACCGGCAGTCCATTGTCTTCGGCCATGCGGATGTCTTCAGCCGGCGTACCGATCGCGGGCGACATGATCACGCCATCGCCACCCAGCTGCAGAACCGTATCGATAAAGGTTCGCTGCTTGTCCAATTGGTCGTAGTGATTGGACAGAATGAATGTCTGTCCCGAGCGATCGAGCTCGCCTTCGATTGCGCGCAGGATCTCGGCAAAGAACGGGTTCATTATGTCATGAACAACCACACCGACGATGCCGGAGCGCGATGTCCGCAGGCTGGCCGCCCGCCGGTTATAGATGTAACCGATGTTGCGGGCATGCTCCTTGATCTTCTCGCGTGTCTGGTCCGCCACGAGCGGACTATCCCGCAGAGCAAGGGACACGGTTGCGGTGGACACTTTCAGCGCGTCGGCAATCGTCGATAGTTTGATCTTTTGCGCCAAAAAACCGCCTCCCGCAGTGTCGTCCGACAAGTGTAATCGTTACATGGCGTTATGCCACCGCATCCGAATAAATCAAAGTTCTTTCGTCATGGGTTAGGTTAGCCGTCCCTCCGCTCCCGGGTGGATTTCACGGCCGCACGCAACTGGCGCTCCCGGTGCACCACATAGAGACCGCTGCCTATGATGATCACCGCCCCACACAGCGTATAGGTGTCGGGAAATTGACCGAAGATGAAGTAGCCGAAACCCAGCATCCAGATGATTTGCAGGAATGGATAAGGCGCAAGGGCCGCCGTGGTGGCGCGCTTGTAGGCAAGTATGATGAGAAAATGGCCGAGCCCGCCGAAAAATCCGAGCAGGCACAGAAGGACAATCTGGAATGGGGTTTCCGGAATGACCGCCTGGGTGATGGCCGGCGACATCAGGATTGCCGGAGCAAGTGCCGAATAGAAGATGAGGCTCTCGGGTGATTCGTTGGCTGCCATTTTGCGGGTAAGCAGCACATAGAAAGAATAGCTGAGCATCGCCGTGATCGAATAGGGCAGGCCCGGATTGAGCGCACCGAAACCCGGACGGGCGATGATGAGCACACCGATGAATGCAACGATGATGGCAAGCCAACGCCGCCAGCCGGCCCATTCCCCAAGAATCGGCCCCGCAAGCGCGGTTATCACCATCGGGGCCGCAAATGTGATTGTCATTGTTTCGGCAAGCTGCATGGTCTGCAGCGCATAGAAGTTGAAATAAGTCGATCCGAACAGGCAGATGCCACGCAGTATCTGCATCGGCAGGCTGCGGGCCTTGAATATTCCGGGATTGGACCATGGCCGAAAGAAGATCAACACAAGAAGCGTATGCTCTACAAACCGCATCCAAGAAACAAATGCCGTGGGCACGCCTGAAAGAACCAGGTATTTGGCGCTTGAGTCGAGACAGGAAAACAGAAATCCGGTTGCAAAAATATAGAGGATTGCCGCTAACGGCGCAGAGTCCTGTGACGTAGGAGACGTTGAAGACAAGGAAATGGACCAATCAGGCGGGCGGGCGGGAAGCCCATGATAACAAAATCAGACGTCTTGTAACCGCCGATCACAAAACTTTTGGGGAATAACTATTCGTCGTCGGCTTCGTCGTCGTCGTGATCCTCTTCCGCGGTGGTCTGGCGCAAATGCTCGGCATTCGAGAGATTGACCTCAAGCCGCGACAACATCTTGACGAAGGCCTTGCGTTCCTTCTTGTCGAAGCCTTTCATCGCGTCCTTTTCGGTCTTTCGAATGGACTTCTCGATTGCCTTGATTGCTTCGTTGCCCGTTTCGGTCAGGAAAATATGGGCCTGACGCTGGTCCGTCGTCGAGCCCTGCTTCTTGACAAACCCCTGTGTCTGCAGGCGGGAGATGGTCTTGGTGATCGTCGGCGGCCGCACACCGAGCCGCTTTGCAAGGATGCTTGGCGAAAGGCCATCCTCGTGCGCCAGTTGCAACATCACGGCATCCTGCCCCGCATAGAAGCCATGGCCTAGCAGCCGCATCGCGAGCGCCGTCCGGGTCAGCCGTGCGGTCGATTGCAGACGGTGAAGAATGAGAGGCTTACGATCCTTGACCATTCAAACTCCTGCTCGCTTTTCAAGCGTTGTTCCGTTGATGATAAGACG
>NZ_JBBNAM010000107.1:0-24593 GCF_037994425.1 Phyllobacterium sp. | reverse complement strand
GAGTCAAGACTGGCGGAGCCCGGCGTGGCTAGGCACGCTTCCGGGCAGTTTGATCCACAAAATCGACGTACAACCCGGGGTTGTCTCAGTTCGTGTCGGCGATAGATCTTCGATCGTTGCAAATGTTTACGGCAAATGAGCTCAAGCGACGCCAATAATTGGCGAATTGAGACCTTTTGACCTTAACTCGGGTGATTCTGGCAGATGACACGGTTGCGGAAAAATGGCAGATAGTGCCATCACGATTCAACTTTTAAGGAGATTTTCATGGCATCTGTTGCCAAAAGCAGACTCTTTGCGGCCGCAGCGGCCGGGCTTCTCTTGACAGTAGGGGCCGCGCAGGCCGCTCCCTCCTGCGGAAACAATTCCGCTGGGTTCCAGGAATGGGTCCAAGCCTACAAGCAGCAGGCGCAGGCGCAAGGAGTTGGCGGCAGAGGCATCAGCGCTCTCGACGGCGTGAGCTATGCGAGCAAGACCATCAATGCCGACCGCAACCAGAAGAGCTTCAAATATTCGCTCGACAAGTTCATGCAGGTGCGCGGCGGCCAGACCATCATTTCGCGTGGCCGATCGCAGAAGGCGCAAAATGCGGCTCTGTTTGCCAGCATCGAGCGTCGGTTCGGCGTTCCGGCCGGCCCGTTGATCGCAATCTGGGGCATGGAGACCGGCTTCGGCAACTTCATGGGCAACCAGAATACCCTTTCGGCCGTCACGACCCTTGCTTTTGACTGCCGCCGCCCGGAATACTTCCGCGAGCAGTTGAACGCGGCGCTGAAGCTGGTTGACCAGGGAACGCTCGCAGCCAATTCGGTGGGTGCGATGCACGGCGAAATCGGTCAGACCCAGTTCCTGCCGCTCAATGTTCTGCGCTATGGTGTAGATGGGGACGGTAACGGCCGCGTCGATCTGCGCTCCAAAGCTGACGCGCTCGCCTCGACGGCAAATTTCCTTCGCGGCCATGGCTGGCAGTCAGGAGCAGGTTATCAGCCGGGGCAGCCGAACTACAGCGCGATTCAGGGTTGGAATGCTGCCAGCGTCTATCAACAGGCGATCGCGATCATCGGTGCGAAGATCGACGGTCAATAGTCCGCGGTCAGCACACAAGCATATGAAAGGGCCGGTGCAAGCGCGCCGGCCTTATCATTCCGACTAGAAACCTTCGCAGGCTTCGCCGACGGAACTCTGCGCGCTCTCAATGATTTTGTCGCCACGAAAGTTGAAGATTTCGCGCGTATAGGTGGCATTGCTTGGGAACTGATAGCAGACGAACACGGTGACTGTTCCGTTGTCCGTATTGCCAATACGGTGCCGGAGCGTTGCGCCGCGAACTGCGTTCTTCCACTCATCGAGGCTTCCGAGAAATTCGTCTTTTGTCTGGATCGAGTCGATGTCTTCGAGGATCACCTTTGCCTCGTCGGCGAGGAGTTTGTCGAACATGGCGCGGTCGGCCGTCGCAAGGGCTGCATACCATTGTTGGATCAGGCGCTGGTGGTTGTCCGCTGCGCGGCCGGCATAGGTCAGCGAGAGGATGATGGCGATCGCAAGAATTAACCGCGCCATCATCGTTCGGCCTATTCCAGGGATGGCGCGCCGACCTCTTCCGGGTCGGGACGGACGAAGTCGCCGGTTTCAGGATTCATGATCCAGAGTTCACCGGTCGAAATGTCGAACCAGGCGCCATGCAGTGACAACCGCCCCTTCTTCTCAAGAATGTCGATGCAGGGGAAACTCCGCAGGTTGCGGATCGAATAGCGTATCGAGATACGTTCTAGCGCGGTTTGGCGCTCGAGCGTTGTCATCAACGCATTGGCCGAAACGGCTTCCGCGGCCGGCGCCACAAGGCTCATCCACTTCCCGATGAAATCGCCGGGCGACAATGGCTCGCTGGAGGGATCGAGTGCCGCCTTGATGCCGCCGCAGCGGCCATGGCCAAGTACCACGATGTTCTTGACCTTGAGGCTTTGCACGGCAAACTCGAGCGCGGCGGATGTGGCGTGGTACTCGCCGTCCGGTGCATAGGGCGGCACGAGATTGGCGACGTTGCGCACCACGAAAATCTCGCCAGGCGCAGTATCGAATATAATCTCGGGCGCCGAACGCGAGTCGCAGCAGGCAATGACGAGGGTTTCGGGTGTCTGGCCCTTTTCGGCAAGCTGCTTGTAGCGCAACGTTTCATTGGCATAGCGGTGCGCCATGAAGTTGCGATAACCGGTGAGAAGTTTCTCAGGAAGCAGGGTCATGGTTTTGCTGTAGTCCTCATCATCGCGAAGATCAATTGGTCTTCAGTATGGTGCAAGGTCGAAACTCAGGCCCGGATGCCTTTGCTGGGATGCACGAGCCGGCGCATCTGCGTCATGGCCATCGGCGTGGACAAGCTTGAGGCGTCAGCCTCGAGCATCAGTTCGTCGGCACCGCGCTTGGCCGAACGCGCCATGATCTCGAACACCGAGGCGGTGGTCCGCTGCAGGGCCTGCTCGGGCTCGAGCCCCGCGAGCGTCCGGGCAAGGAACAGCGCCGAAGTTAGGTCGCCGAGGCCGTTGGTCGGGCCGTTGACAAGGCGGTGCTCGGCAAGCAGCGCCAGCGAATGGGTAATGAGAAGATTGCCCGTGCCGCCAGCAATCATCGGATGTGCGGAGGTGACGAGCATGGTGCCGGGGCCCGCATGCAGGGCCGCCTGCATGATTGACCTGTTATCCGGTAGTTCGGCACCCGAAAGCCATGCAAGCTCGAATCGGTTTGGCGTCGCAATATCGGCAAGCGGCATCAGTTCATCGCGGATAGCCGCTGCGGTTGCCTCGGGAACGTAGAGGCCCTTTTCATCGCCGATCACGGGATCGCAAAGGTAGCGCACGGCTTTCACGCGCTGCTTCAATGTCCTGACCAATCGGGCAACGCTGGCTGCCTGGGCCGCATTGCCGAGATAGCCGGTCATGATGGCACTTATCTCGCCAAGCCACGGCGCGCGCTCGAGATCGGAAATCAGATCGTCGAATTGCTGTGGTTCAGGCACGATGCGTTTGGCCGGGCCGTGGCCGGGATGCCAGGGAAGTATGACAGTCGGTACGGCCCAGACCGGATGGCCAAGTGTTTCAAGCGCAAAAACCGCACCCCGATTACCCACCGCGCCGCGAACGACATGGCTCGAAATGACGATGACAGCGTTGGATGAAACAGCAGAACCGGTCATGGGCAATACTCATGTGAAGGGGTCGGAAAAGGGAAGGGTCTGGTGGCGCGCCTAAACTCAGCCTTTTCCGGATAAGGAACTAATCAACCAAATAAACATCGCGATTAATACTAGCAATCCCAGTAACCGGCCGATGCGGGTACCCCAGAGCTCGATAGGGTCAGCTGCGTCAGCATCCTCGGCGGAAAAATGCCGCTTCGCGCGAGTGACGATGGGATTGCCATGAACAGCCGACTCGCGCTCGATACGATCCAGAATGCGTCTGGATTCTGTGTCCGGCTGTCGATTGTCAATCTGTTCAGGCATGACGTGTCCATTCGATTGCGAAGCAAATCAGCATAGCGCTTTGGCAGTTCCTTTTGCAGAAAAAAATGTCTAGGGTCGGCCTTGCTTCGTTCGAAGGCCGCCCGGCCGGTGAATCTGCACTTGGGGAGAGGATTCCGATGCAATATTTGCCTTCAATTACAATGCCGCGCCGCGCGCTTTCAATTCTAGCCGTAGCACTTCTCCTGCCGCTGCTCTCCGCCTGCGGGTTCAACGTGATCCCGACCAATGAGGAGCGGGCCAAGGCGGCCTGGAGCGAAGTTCTCAACCAGTACCAGCGCCGCGCCGATCTTATTCCGAACCTGGTCGAGACCGTGAAGGGTTATGCCGCCCAAGAAAAGGATGTGCTGACTTCCGTAGTTGAAGCGCGCGCCAAGGCCACCCAGGTCCAGGTCACGCCTGAAACTTTGACCGACCCCAACGCTTTCAAGGCTTTCCAAGATAATCAGGCGAACCTTACGGGAGCGCTGTCGCGGCTCCTCGCGGTGGTCGAAAACTATCCGGATCTGAAATCCAACCAGAACTTCCTCGCCCTGCAATCGCAACTTGAGGGCACAGAAAACCGCATTGCCGTTTCCCGCCGTGACTATATCGAGGCGGTGCGTGTCTATAATACGTCATTGAAGACGATGCCGACCATGATCTGGAGCTGGATATGGTTCAGGGGCAATGAGCCGTACCAGACCTTCACGATTGACGACACGGCAAAGCAGACACCACAGGTGAAGTTCTAGCAGTTAGCCGGAAAGAAGGCTTGTGTGATGTTTGCGGTCTCCTCTGCCACGCGTGTACGCTTCCGCGACTGGTGTGAGGGAGGATGCACCCGACTGGCACTGCACGTCCTTTCTGCCGTCGTTCTTGTGGCATTTCTATCGGTTTGCGCTTTCGCTGCGGAACTCCCGACCCTGACCGGGAGAGTGGTCGATGGCGCAAATATCATCGATGCGGCGACTCGCGCCGCAATCACCGAGAAGCTCGCGGCCTACGAAGCAAAATCCTCCGACCAGGTGGTGGTCGTAACGGTGCCGAGCCTCGACGGAGAAGAGATCGAACCCTACGCCAACAGGCTCTACCGTTCATGGGCGATCGGGCAGAAGCAGGAAAACAACGGCGTTCTCCTGGTGGTCGCTCCAAACGACCGCAAGGTGCGTATCGAGGTCGGCTACGGACTTGAGGGCACGCTGACGGACCTTCTCTCCAAGCTCATTATTGAAAACGCCATCATTCCGGGCTTTCGCTCCGGCGACTACTCGGGCGGGATTTCGCGCGGCGTCGATGACATATTGACCGTCCTCTCCGGAGATACGGCCGAACTTGAAGCGCGAGCCAAGCGCAACATCAAGGAACCGACTTCCGACGTCGATTGGTTCATGGTCATCTTTATAACGATATGGGTTTTGATCTTTTTAGGAGGGTTCGCCACGGCCGTGCTTGCTCCGGTCTTCGGGCGCAAGATCGGGCCGGGTCAATATGAATGGCTCGGTATGCGCATCGACAATCGCCCGCGTCGGCGTTCCGGCGGTGGCTGGTCGGGCGGAGGTGGCGGTTGGACATCGGGTGGCGGCGGCTGGTCGTCGGGTGGAGGAGGCGGCGGTGGTTTTTCCGGCGGCGGCGGATCCTCCGGCGGTGGCGGCGCGTCGGGGAGCTGGTAAGCGATGAGGGTGATGAACGAAGCCGACCATGCCAGCATCGCCGCGGCAATCCGCGAAGCGGAAAGCCGCACCAGCGGCGAAATCTACGCGGTACTGGCGCGGCACAGCGATAGTTATTTCTTCGTCGCCGGCTTTATGGTCGCCTGTGGCATCCTGTTCGCTGCAGTCCTTGTCGCTGTTGCGGCTCACTGGTTCTGGTATTCCATACCCCTTCCGATCTTCGGTCTGGCGATTCTCATGGCATTCCTTACCGCCTTGCTCGTCCTTTGGCTGGTCCCTGGTGTCAATATTTGGCTAGTGCCGAGACGTGTCCGTTACAGGCGCGCGCACCTCAATGCGGTGCAACAGTTTCTGGCGCGCAACGTTCACCTTACGGCGCAGCGCACCGGAGTGCTGCTGTTCGTCTCGCTCGCAGAACGCTATGCCGAGGTTGTGGCCGATGCCGGTATCAATGCCAAAGTCGGCCAGCAGGAATGGAACAACATCGTTGCGATTCTGATCGAGCATGCGGGGAGGGATGAATTGCCGGCCGGATTCCTCAAAGCCATCGAAATCGCCGGCCTGCTTCTGGAAGAACATTTCCCGGCCAGACCCGGCGACATCAACGAACTGGATGACCATCTGGTCGAATTGTAATTTTCTTGCGTGTCATACGATTTTCACCCCCTCAGTGCAGTTTGGGGTCGAAAATGGCTTCTGAATGGCTATGATCATGCAAAATAAGCAATGAGGGGGAATTTTGATGGCTTCACAGACCGCATTGGACCGAAAGTCCACCCCGAAGCCCAAAGCACCCAAGGCCGCCAAAGACAAGAAGGCCGAGGCCGGACTGTTCGAAGAGTTGCTATTCGCCCGGGCCCCTGACGAAGACCTAGCCGATTATGACAGAGGCGCTATCCAGGCCTCGGCGAAGCTGGCCGAGAACGCGCTGTCGCGGTTCAAGGGCGGTGAGTCGATCGTCGATGTCAGTGACGGTTCGCTGGTTTATCGGGATGGCCGTCCTGTGACGGTCATTTCGTTGATTAACGACAATATGCCCTTCCTGCTCGATTCCGTCCTTGGCGAGATCAGTGACAGGGCGAGCGCGGTCTACCTCGTCCTGCATCCAGTCATGGACATCGATGCCAAGACGAACAAGGCCATTGGCCCGGCAGGTCCCGACAAGCCCGGCAAGGATGTGGCGCGGGTCAGCGTCATGCAGATACATGTGCCGGCGCTCGATGCGCCCTCGCGTGAAATCATGCATGCGGCGCTTACGACCGTGCTGAAGCAGGTGCGGGAGGCTGTGCGCGACTGGAGGCCGATGCTTGACCGCCTCGGTGAGGCCATCGATGCCTACAAGACCGGAAAGCTGCCGATGAAGAAGGCAGCGGTCGATGAGGCGGTCTCCTTCCTCGAGTGGCTCCGCGACGACAATTTCACTTTCCTCGGCGTCCGCGAATACGATTACCTCGGCGACAGCAGCCAGGGAGAACTCGAACGCTCCAGCAAGACTGGGCTCGGTATCCTCGGCGATCCGGATGTGCGCGTTCTGAAACGCGGCAATCAGGGCGTTACCACGACGCCGCAAATCATTGCCTTCCTGACCGGCCCGGAACTGTTGATCGTCACGAAGGCGAACACCAAATCGCTGGTGCACCGTCGCGGCTACATGGACTATATCGGCGTCAAGACCTTCGATGCGGACGGCCGCATCATTGGCGAGCTTCGCTTCGTCGGCCTCTTCACTTCCGGCGCATACACTCGCTCCGTATTGAAGATCCCCTATCTGCGCTCGAAGACCGAAGCGGTCATCAGTCGCCTCGGCTTCAATCGGGAGGATCATTCTGGCAAGGCGCTGCTCAACGTTCTTGAAGGTTATCCGCGCGACGACCTGTTCCAGATCGACGTGAAGACGCTGACCCGCTATGCCGAAATCATTCTGGCTCTCGGCGAGAGGCCGCGCGTGCGCGTGCTGCCCCGAGTCGACCCCTTCGGCCGCTTTGCCTCGATCATCGTCTTCGTTCCGCGCGAACGCTATGATTCCGTCGTGCGCGAGAAGATGGGCGCTTACTTTGCTTCAGTCTATGAAGGCCACGTATCCGCCTATTATCCCGCCTTCCCGGAAGGGAATCTTGCGCGTGTGCACTTCATCATCGGTCATGCGGAAGACGACTTCCCAAAGGTCAAGCGCGAGACGCTGGAGGAAAGTGTCCGCGCCATCGTCCGCACATGGGAAGATGCCGTCGCCGAAGTCGGCGATCGCAAGGGGACCACACAATACACCACCCTCGCTGCCGCCTTTCCCGATTCCTATCGCGAGAATTTTTCCGCTGATGAGGCGCTCGTCGACGCAAGCCGCATCGCGGGTCTGTCGCGCAACAATCCGCTCTTCGTCGACTTCTACCGACACCGGACGGACGGGCCCAATGCCGCGTCGCTGAAGATCTACCACTATGGTTCGGCCGTCGCCCTGTCGCAGCGCGTGCCGCTGCTCGAAAACATGGGTTTCCGGGTCATCAGTGAACAGACATTCGCACTGCCAGCGGCTGACGCAAGCCCGCTCTATGTGCACGATATGGAGCTCGTCAGCGCCTCGGGCGCGGCCATTGATCTGCGTGACAATGGCGGCCTGTTCGAGGATGTCTTCCGCACGATCTGGAGCGGCGCATCGGACAATGACGGTTACAACGGATTGGCCCTGAGCGGCCAGCTTACTGCCCGCCAGATCATCATTTTGCGCGCCTATGGGCGCTATCTGCAGCAGGCAGGGATTCCCTATTCGCAGGATTTCATTGCGATTACGCTCAATCGTTACCCCGCCATCGCGCGCCAGCTTTATGAATTGTTCGAGCAGCGCCTGAGCCCGCTGAAGGCCAAAAGCGCCCAGTCGGAACGCAAGGAGGCTGCAATTCGTGGCGCAATCGAGGAAGCGTTGCAGGGCGTTCCGAGCCTTGACGACGACCGCATCCTCCGGCGCTATCTCAATCTGATCGAATCGACACTGCGCACCAACGCGTTTTCTACCGAGGAAGATGGCAGTGAACGCGTTTCGCTCGCCTTCAAGCTCGATCCTCGTTCGCTCGACGAACTGCCGGAACCGCGGCCCTACCGCGAAATCTTCGTCTACGGGCCGGAGGTGGAGGGTGTGCACCTGCGCTTCGGGCCTGTCGCCCGTGGTGGCCTTCGCTGGTCAGACCGCGCCCAGGACTACCGCACGGAAGTGCTCGGCCTCGTCAAGGCGCAGCAGGTCAAGAACGCGGTTATCGTGCCGGTGGGCGCCAAGGGCGGATTCTATCCGAAGCGCTTGCCCACGGGTGGCGACCGCAACGCGATCTTCGAGGCTGGCCGCGCCGCCTATATCACCTTCATTTCGACGCTACTTTCGGTCACCGACAATCTCCAGGGTGAGACTGTCGTGCCACCGGCGAATATCGTCCGGCGCGATGGCGACGATCCCTATTTTGTCGTTGCTGCGGATAAGGGCACGGCAACCTTCTCGGATACGGCCAATGCGATCAGCCAGGCGCATGATTTCTGGCTCGACGATGCCTTCGCTTCGGGCGGCTCGGCCGGCTACGATCACAAGAAGATGGGCATTACGGCGCGCGGCGCCTGGGAAGCGGTAAAGCGCCATTTCCGTGAGATCGGGACCGATATTCAGAAAACACCGTTCACCGTTGTCGGCGTCGGCGATATGTCGGGCGACGTCTTCGGCAATGGTATGCTGCTGTCGCCGCAGACCCGGTTGATCGCGGCCTTCGATCATCGTGATATTTTCATCGATCCAGAGCCCGACGTTAAGGCGACGCTGAAGGAAAGGCAAAGGTTGTTCAATCTGCCGCGTTCCAGTTGGCAGGATTTCGACACGTCGAAAATATCGGCAGGCGGTGGCGTGTTCTCACGCTCGCTGAAATCGATTACTCTCTCCAAGGAAGCGGCTAAAGCCATCGGCCTTACGAAGACTGTCGCAACGCCTTACGAGATCATGACTGCCGTCCTCAAGGCGCCGGTCGACCTTCTATGGTTCGGGGGCATCGGCACCTATGTGCGCTCCCTGGGCGAAAACGATGCCGAGGTTGGTGACCGTGCCAATGATGCGATCCGCATCACGGGTAGTGACGTAAGGGCGAAGGTCATCGGCGAAGGTGCGAACCTTGGCGTCACCCAGAAGGGACGCATTGAGTTCGGACTGCTTGGCGGGCGCTGCAATTCCGACGCGATCGACAATTCCGCCGGCGTCAATACCTCGGACGTCGAGGTCAACATCAAGATTGCGCTGGCGCAAGCCATGCGCGCCGGCAAGCTCAAGCGCCAGCAGCGCGACAAGATTCTGGAATCGATGACCGCTGAGGTCGCCGACCTCGTGTTGCGCAACAATTATTTGCAGACGCTCGCCCTATCGCTGGCGCAGCGTCGCGGACTTGCCGATCTCGCTTATCAGGCCCGGTTCATCAGCGACCTTGAAGCGAGGAAGCTTCTCAACCGCAAGGTCGAAACTCTGCCGGATGACAAGGCTCTGGCGGAACGTCAGGTCGATGGCATACCCTTGACACGAGCTGAACTTGGCGTCTTGCTTGCTTATGCAAAAATCGTCCTCTGCGACCAACTGTTAGCCAGCGATCTACCGGATGATCCCTATCTCGTGCGCGAGCTCATGGAATACTTCCCCAAGCAAATGCAGTCGGGATTTGCGGACGAGATCCATTCCCATCGCCTGCGCCGTGAAATCATCGCAACGCAACTCGCCAATGACATTGTCAATCGCGGCGGCCCTACTTTCGTTAGTCGGCTATCTGACTTGACTGGTCGTTCGGGTCCGGAGATTGTTCGGGCATACGTCATAGTTCGTGATGGCTTCTCGCTCGATGGCGTTTTCGAGGCGATCGATGCGCTGGACAATGCCGTGCCTGGCGATACGCAGAACGGCTTCTACGCCAAGGTGGCGCAAATGCTGAACTGGACGACGGCGTGGGTCCTTCGCAACGGTGCGGCGGCTGTCAGCCTTACGCAAGCGATTGATGAGATCAAGAAGGCCCGCAACGCGCTGCAGCCGCGGCTCGACAAGCTGCTGCCCGCGTCGATGCTGGGGTTAATCCGTGAGGACACGGCCGGCAATGCGGCGCTCGGCGCTCCGCCGGCGCTTGCCGCGCAGTTGGCGCGCCTCTCGGTGGCGCCGATCATTCCGGATATCGCCGCCGTGGCACAACAGGCCGATATCGACATCGCTGCCGCCGGCAAGGCCTATTTTGATATTTCCGAGGCATTCCGTATCGGCCGCATCGAAGACGCTGCGCGCGGTGTTTCGATTGCTGATTACTATGACGGCCTCGCGCTCGCCAGGGCCACGGACTTGATCTCTCAGGCGCGGCGCGGCATCGCAGTTGCGGCGCTCAGCCAGCACGGCAAGACCGCCGATCCAGCGAGGGACTGGCTCGCCAGCCGTGGCGCGCGCGTCGATGAGGTTCGCCAGCGCATGGCGAACATTGTCGAAAGCGGCGACCTGACGGTTTCGCGGCTTGCCGTTGCAGCAGGCCTGCTTTCGGACTTGTCGTAGGCTTCGTGTTTGATTTGAACCCCCCTCGGTCCCGCCGGTGAGCACTACTCCGTTGAGCCGCGAAAGCAGTCCTTCCACGACCAAAGCAGGCATCTGGGGATGGATGCTGTTTGACTGGGCCGCCCAGCCATTCTTCACCGTCGTCACCACGTTCATTTTCGGGCCTTATTTCGTCTCCCGCATGACGAGCGATCCTGCACTTGGCCAGGCGGCCTGGGGTTATGCCATCGCTGTTTCCGGCCTGTTCATCGCCGTACTGTCGCCCGTGCTCGGATCGATTGCCGATCAGACGGGAAGGCGCAAGCCCTGGATTGCCTTCTTCGCCGCCATCAAAATCGGTTCACTCGTCATGCTATGGTTTGCGGCTCCCGGCTCGGGGCTGATGATGCCGCTCATTTTCTTCTCCCTTGCCTCGATTGCGGCAGAATTTTCGATTGTCTTCAACGATTCCATGATGCCGCGGCTGGTCGCGCCGAAGGAAATCGGCCTCATATCGAATGTCGCATGGGGCCTCGGCTACCTTGGCGGAATGATCGCCCTGATATTCGTCGTCGCGTTCATGGCCGGATCGCCTGAAACAGGCAAGACAATGCTTGGCCTTCAACCGATCCTCGGGCTCGATCCCGCGAGCGGAGAGGGCGACCGGGCAACAGGGCCGCTCGCCGCTTTGTGGTACCTCGTCTTCGTCCTGCCGATGTTTTTCTTGACACCCGATGGCGCACGCGGCTTGTCCATGAGGCCCGCGGCTACAGCGGGACTGGCCAACTTGCGGTCGACGTTAAGCGAGGTACGCCAACGCTCCGGCATTTTCCGCTTCCTCATCGGGCGCATGATTTACCAGGACGGCGTGAACGCCCTGGTGGTACTCGGTGGGGCCTTCGCCGCGACGATGTTTGGCTGGGCAACGGCCGAGATCGGTATTTTCGGCATTATCCTTAACGTCGTTGCCATCTTCGGCTGCCTTGCAGCGAGCAGACTCGACACCGTGCTCGGCTCAAAAGTAGTCGTCTCGATCTCGCTCATCGTATTGGTCATCGCCACGATTGGCATCATTTCCACCGGACCCGGCTACACGCTGTTCGGTTTGGTCCCCCTCCCGGGTACAGACAGTGGCGGCTTGTTCGGAACGCCGGCCGAGAAAGCCTATATCGGCTTTGGCCTTCTCATCGGCGTTGCGTTCGGTCCGGTGCAGGCCTCGTCCCGGTCCTACATGGCGCGTAGTGTTTCAGTCGATGAAGCCGGCCGCTATTTCGGCATCTATGCTCTGTCTGGACGCGCCACCAGTTTTCTTGCGCCCTTCCTTGTAGCGACCGTAACGGCAGTCAGCGGGTCGCCGCGCCTCGGCATGGCGACGATTATCGTATTTTTGCTGGGCGGATTGGCGATCCTTCTGAGAACGCCCTATCCGGCAGCAATTCCTAATGCCGGAAATGACGCATCCCGGTAAATACCATGGCGATATCATGTGCGTCGGCAGCAGCAATGACCTCGTCATCACGCATCGATCCGCCCGGCTGAATCACTGCTGTCGCACCTGCGGCGACGGCAGAGAGCAAGCCATCGGCAAACGGGAAGAACGCATCGGACGCAACAACCGAACCCTTGGTCAAGGGCATCGCCATGCCCGCTGCTTCGGCAGCGTCTTCCGCCTTTCGCGCTGCGATACGGGCGCTATCGACACGGCTCATCTGCCCCGCTCCGATGCCAACGGCAGCGCCATCCTTGACATAGACAATGGCGTTGGATTTGACATGCTTGGCGATGCGGAACGCAAGTTTGAGATCCGCCATCTCAGCATCAGTCGGTGCGCGTTTCGTCACAACCGTCAAGTCGAGGTCGTCAACCACGCCGCTATCGCGCGATTGGACCAGGATACCGCCGGCAACGGTCTTGGCGCTGATGCCGGAGGCTCGCGGATCGGGTAGTCCTCCGGTTACCAGCAGGCGCAAGTTCTTCTTTGCAGCAACGATCTCCTGCGCCTCCGGTGTTGCATCGGGCGCAATGATGACTTCGGTGAAGATCTTGACGATTTCCTCGGCAGCTTCAGCGTCGAGCGTGCGGTTCAGCGCAACGATCCCGCCAAAGGCCGACACAGGATCGCAAGCGAGTGCCTTCAAATAAGCGTCCTTGAGGGTGGCGGCTTCCGCCACACCGCAGGGATTTGCGTGCTTGATGATCGCGACCGCGGCGGTGCGTGCCGGGTCAAACTCGGCGACGAGTTCGAATGCAGCATCGGTGTCGTTGATGTTGTTGTAGGAAAGCTGTTTGCCCTGAAGCTGCGTAGCGGTTGCAACGCCCGGACGCTTCTCGCCGGTAAGATAGAAGCCCGCGGACTGATGCGGGTTTTCGCCGTAGCGCATGACCGAATGAAGGTGGCCGCCAATTGCGCGGCGGGAAGGGGTTTCCGTCATCAGTGCTTCGGCGAACCAACCGGAAATTGCAGCATCATAGGTGGCGGTGCGCGCATAAGCCTTGGCAGCGAGGCTCTGGCGGAACGAGTAGGGGAGTGATCCCTCATGCTTGTCGAGCATCGCGACCACCATCTCGTAATCGCCGGGGTCGGTCACGACGCCGACATAGGCATGGTTCTTGGCTGCGGCGCGGATCATTGCCGGACCACCAATGTCGATGTTCTCGACGATATTGGCATAGTCCGCCCCGGAATGCCGGACTTCCTCGAAGGGGTAGAGATTGATTACCACGAGGTCGATGCCGCCGATTTCATGTGCCTTCATCGCTTCGACATGTTCCGGATCGTCGCGCACGGCAAGGAGGCCGCCATGTACCTTCGGATGCAATGTCTTGACGCGTCCATCCATGATCTCGGGAAAGCCGGTGATCTCCGATACGTCGCGAACCGGGATGCCCTCCGCAGCGATCGCCTTCGAGGTGCCGCCAGTCGACAGTATCTCGATTCCATGGCGGTGCAGTGCATGGGCCAGGGCCGTGAGGCCCGACTTGTCGGAAACGGAAAGCAGCGCCCGACGGACTGGATGAAGGTTCGGCGGAGTAAATGATTTTGCGGCGACGGCCATTGGAGTTCGTCCTTAGCAGAATGATGGGGGCGTGGATTTGGCGGCTCTAACACAGCCGTTCTCGGAATCCTACTTAGGATCGCGCATTTGCCGGAATTATGCCGTGACACGCGCGAAATTAGGTCAGATACATTGACATATCTCGTTCGATGGCGTCATATCCGCCCGGCTTATGCGACGTTCGAGGAGGAGTTTCCGAACGGGAGCGCTTAGGCAACAAGGCGATCAAGCGAGTAGAAAATGAGCAACTGGGAAGCCAGATACGCAACGCGTGCAAACCGGATGCGCGCTTCTGAAATCCGTGAACTGTTGAAACTGCTCGATCAGCCGGACATTATTTCCTTTGCCGGCGGTATCCCGGATCCGGCGCTGTTTCCGACCGACGCCTTTCGCAAAGCCTATGAACGTGCGCTCGTCGACGGTCAGGCCGGTCCAGCGCTCCAATACTCGGTCAGCGAAGGCTATGCTCCGTTGCGCGAGTGGATCACCGTACGTCTCGCGGCCCTTGGCATCATCTGCGATATCGACAACATCGTCATCACCTCGGGTTCGCAGCAGGCTCTCGACTATCTCGGCAAGCTCTTTCTCTCGCCCGCCGATACGGCGCTGGTGACGAGCCCCACCTATCTCGGTGCGCTGCAGGCCTTCAACGCCTACGAGCCCAATTATGACCGGCTGACGCCAGAACACGGCAATATGACGCCCGCCGCCTACCAGGATACAGCGGCGCGCAATGGCGGACGTCCGAAGTTCGCCTATATCAATCCGGATTTTTCGAATCCTGCCGGAGAAACGCTCGATTGCGCCGGCCGCGAACGGCTGCTCGATCTCGCAGATGAACTCGACATTCCGATTATCGAAGACGCCGCCTATCAGGGACTGCGCTATGATGGCGAGCCGGTGCCGCCGATCCTTGCGCTCGATATTGCCCGCAAGGGCGATATCGACGCGACGCGCACGATCTATTGCGGTACGTTTTCCAAGACGCTGTCGCCTGGCCTGCGCCTCGGCTTCGTCTGCGCTGCAAAGCCCGTCATCCGCAAGCTTGTCCTGATGAAGCAGGCAGCGGACCTGCACAGCCCAACCATCAACCAGATGGCGATGTACCACGCCGCCGTCGATATTTACGACGAGCAGATCGAACGTCTGCGCGCGACCTATGGCGAACGGCGCGACCACGTTCTGGCGGCACTTGAAAAGTATATGCCGGAAGGTGTGTCATGGACGAAGCCGGAAGGCGGCATGTTCATCTGGGTCACATTGCCTGAAGGTATCGACGGTGCAAAGCTTCTCGCCCGCTCGATTGAAGCCGAACGTGTCGCCTTTGTGCCTGGCCAGGCATTCCACGCCGATGGCAGCGGGGCAAATACGATCCGCCTGAGCTTCTCGCTTGCATCGGCAGAGGTCGCCGATACCGGCATTGCGCGGCTCGGGCGGCTCATCGGTCAGGTGATGACGGAAAATTAGCTCGAGGCGTCCTATACTCCGAGACTCGTCCGCGTGAACTGCCACTCTACCTCGGGACGCTGGGCGGCGCTGAAGGAAAGTGTGATCTGGCGGGTCCTGACGGGTCCGCGGAAACCGGCAAAAAACAGCGAATCCTCGACAAACGGCTGTATGGTCGCGGAGAACATCCAAACGTCGTCGTTCTCGGCCTGAAGGATGATCAGGCCGTTCTCGTCGACCGAGACGTGGACTGCGGGATGCAGGTGAAATCGGATCACGACATCTTCAGCCCCGGTATCGCGCAGGGGATTTCGCCCCGCGGCAAAGAAGCTGTCGATGCCTTCGATCACGCTACCATTGTGAGACAATACAACCTGGCGTTCGTGATAAATGCCGAACGGCCGGACGTAGCCATTGTGGTTGGCAACGAAACCCACCGCGCCTTCCCGTTCAATACGCTCGATGTTCACTTTGGTCGGTCCAGCGATGATCGGGGTTCCGATCATGTTTGAGAGACCGGAGGTGGCGCTGAAGCGGCAGGAGGAAGTGTCGTTGATCGTTGCCGTGGAATGCGCGGCCGTCGAACGGGCAAGCGGCCGGAACTCGGGTGGACCATAACGATCGACGCCCGCATTCACGATATAGCGGTTGCGGCCTGACGACATCTCGAATGAAAGGCACCCCGCATGGGCATCACGCGAGGCGGTGACCGGCGGCGCCAGCCCGGTGTCGGCGATAATCGTCGTTGAGTCCATAGACAGACGTTCGTAGCCCGAATGCGGAGCATGAATGAGCGGAAGGCCGCCGATATCGTCATGGCGCAACACGGCAATCACCCGCTCCGGCATGGTGGCGCCGACGCCATTGAACAGGGCAAGGCTTCCGTCATGGTGGCGGAAGAAACGCAGCGCGGGCAGCATGCGCTCGATGGCCTCGATGAGCGCCTTTGGGGGCGCTTCCTGTCCACTGGCATAGGTTTGGCGCAGCGGCAGGAGGTCGGCCAGTAATTCGAGAATGATCAAAGGATTGCGCGAGATGTGGCCCCCATCCGGCAGGATCTGGCGCGTAAGTTCATATTCGAGATTGCGGCGGGCCGAACGGCTGGTGCTCGATGCCACCGGCAGGGCGAGCGCCGCTAGGGCGAGAGCGATGCGCGCGCGCAGCTTCTCTTCACCGTCGTCCATAACCGCCGCCATCGTCCGCAGGTAGCGGACCTGGACGGCAAGCGAGCGCATGAACTGGCGATAGGCGCGCAAATCCGCACCGGCCAGAATGAGGCTCGAATGCTGCAGCCACGCGATAATCCTCTGCGCCGTAACCTCCGGGACCCATGCCGGACCGGCGATAGAGCGACCATGGGTGGTGATCCAGTCGCTCAGCAGTGCGCGGGCATTGGCCGTAGCGAGGTCGGTACCTGCAGCGCGCAGATGGCGCAGCCAGCCAAAATTGTGAAGTGCCGCCTGCCATGCGGCGTTGGGTGGTTCGACAAGAAACGGCGAGCGACCACCGGTCTCCACAACCTTGCCAGCAAGGGCAAAGCGACCATGGTAAAACTCCTCGGCGATGTGTGGATCGGCCGGGCGCAGATCCTGGGGGGCAATGAGCACACGCTCCGGCGTGAAACCGGTGAAGCGCCAGCGATAGAGCGGCCCCATACGCACGCGTCTGCGGAAACGGCGCCACAATTGCGCCGTCGCAAGTCCCCACATTTGCGGTGTTTCGCTGAGCGCGACCATATTGTTCTTGCTTCGAATCGTCGACGACAGCCTAAACTATCCGGTCAAACAGTTAAAATTTTAGTATTTGCGCCGGAATCGGGCCGCAAAGAAGCCATCCATGCCGGAAAGCGCAGGATCATCATTGGCAAGGTCGGCGGGCGTTGAGCGAACGTAGCCTTCCTTGGTGATGAGTTCGGCAAGACCTCCAATTTCTTCTGCAGTGACCGGAACGAGTTCAATTGCCGGGTTCTTGGCAAGAAGGTCCTTGGCGACCGACTCGCCTTCAAGCGGATCGAGCGAGCAATTGGAAAACACGATGGTTCCACCGGCCCGGACAAGGGTAACGGCGTGATCGAGCAGCTTGGCCTGAAGGGCGGCGAGCTTGGCGATGTCTTCGGGTGTTTTAGTCCAGGGGACGTCGGGATGGCGGCGCACCGTCCCGGTCGAAGAACAAGGGGCATCCAACAGAACCGCGTCGAATGGCTCGGCAGGATCATAGATCGCAAGATTTGCTTCCACGGTCTCCGCGTTCAGTTGCAGGCGCTCCAGATTCGCCCGGAGCCGCTTCAATCGGTTGGCGGAAAGGTCAAGCGCCGTAACCTTTGCGCCCGCTTGAGCAAGCTGCGCGGTCTTGCCTCCCGGCGCGGCGCAAAGGTCGGCTACGCGTTTATCCTTGATGTCACCGAAAAGCTTGGCCGGAAGGCTGGCCGCCGTGTCCTGCACCCACCACTCGCCTTCGGCAAAACCGGGCAGACTGGTCAAAGCCCCTTCAATAGTCGCAAGCCGAACGGAGCCTGTCGGCAGGGCCAGTCCGCCGAGCCGCTCGGCCCATTCCTTGGGGTCGCCTTTGACTGTCAGATCGACGGGCGGTTCCTTGGCCTGGATTTCGAGAATGGCCGCGGCCTTTTCCTTGCCGTAGGCTGCGACGAGACTCGCTTCGAACCACGCGGGGACATTGGTGGCCGACGCTCTTTCAAGGCTCTCCTTCTCCCGCGACAGGCGGCGCAGGACGGCATTCACCATCGAAGCGAAGCGGCGATTGCGCGGATCGTTATTCGCGGCTGTTACGGCAAGATCGACCGCTGCCCGGTCTGGAAGGTCGAGATAGAAGATCTGCGCGGCGGCCACGTGCAGAAGATGCTTCAAAGCGACGGCGTTTTCTGGCAATGGCCTGTCAATCATCCGGCCGATTGCCGCTTCGATCGTGCCGCGGTTTCGAAGCGCGGCGCCGAGGATAGCGCGCACCAGCGAGCGGTCGCGATCGTCAAGCGCCATATATTGCGGGTGCCCGTTATTGTTGTCGGTCAGGCCATCGAGCGAGGTGTGCTTTTCGATGACGGCCCCAAGCAGGCGGGTGGCGCATTGACGCGCGGCAAGGCCGGGACGGTCCTCCGCTTCAATGGGGTCTGCCGGTTTCTGCTTCCTGCCGAAGTTTCGCTTGGTCGCGCGTTCGGAACTCATGCCCACGGGCCTTTGCGGCTTGCGCCGTTACGTCCCCATGGTGTTGGCCGGTCGTCCCGTGGTTCGTCGTCGTCGAGCGGCTGCTCGTTACCGCGCGTAGGCTTGGTCGGCGTAGCCGTCTGATTGAACTCCTTGGCCATAGCCTCGAGCGCAGCAATGCGGTTTTCGGTGTTTGGATGGGTAGAAAAAAGATTGTCCGCGCCCTGACCGCTCAAAGGATTGATGATGAATAGGGGTGCCGAGGCTGGGTTGCGCTCGGCGTCTTCGTTGACGATCTGCTTTGCGCCACGCGCGATCTTGTTGAGGGCGGAGGCCAACCACAGCGGATTCCCACATATCTGCGCGCCGCGCCGGTCGGCCGCATATTCCCGTGTACGGCTGATGGCCATCTGCACGATCATCGCCGCGAATGGGGCCACGATCATGGCGACAAGGACGCCGATGAAACCGAGCGGATTGTTGTTTTCGCGGTTTCCGCCGCCAAAGAACAGGGCGAAATTGCCAAGCATCGATATGGCACCGGCGAGCGTTGCAGTAATCGTCATCGTCAACGTATCGCGGTGCTCAACATGGGCTAGCTCATGGGCCATCACCGCCGCCACTTCCTGCGGCGAAAGTCGCTGCAAAAGGCCGGTACTTGCGGCAACGGCCGCGTTTTGCGGGTTCCGGCCAGTGGCAAAAGCGTTCGGCTGGTCGGCTTGGATCAGATAGACCTTCGGCATCGGCAGTTTAGCGCGCGCGGCAAGATCCCTGACGATGCCGTAATATTCCGGCGCACTGCGCTCGTCGACCTCAACGGCGTGGTGCATGCGCAGCACCATCTTGTCAGAGTTCCAGTAGCTGAAAAGATTCATGCCGGCCGCCATGACGAGGGCGATCATCATACCCCCCGAGCCGCCAATGAGGTAACCGACGCCCATGAATAGGGCGGTCATGAAGGCAAGCAGCATTGCGGTGCGCACGACGTTCATGGATGCATTCCTCCCCTCGGATATGAAGCGTTCGATACTATGACTGGCAAGGGCATTCCTTTTGTTGGCCATCTTCCGGTATATGATGGTGTTTTATTGAGCAAGCTTCAATGACGAGTGTCACATGACCGACGAACAGACATCAAAGGCACCGCAAGCAGATAATGATGATGAACGCCAGCGCCCAACTTTCGATCAATTGCCACCGGCCGCCCAGCGTGCGCTGAAGGAGGCGGAGGCGCGGCGGAATTCCGAAAAAAATTCAGCCGAGAAACCGCGTGAGATCGGCGGCCGTGGTGGCAAGGATCCTTCTCGCTACGGCGATTGGGAAATCAAGGGCCGCACCATCGACTTCTGATGTCGTCAGTGCCGAATGATCTCTATTCCCAGGCGCTCGCGCCGGAGCCAGCGGCTGACTAGCAGGATCGCCGCCGTCGCGAGCCCACAGACGAGGCCAAGCCAGATCCCCGCGCCCTTCATATCCAGCCAGAAGCCGAAGGCGATTGAAAGAGGCAGGCCTATGCCCCAGTAAGCGATGGCTGCATAAATCATCGGCACCGTCGTATCGTGCAGGCCGCGCAGCATGCCGCTTGCCACAGCCTGGCCGCCGTCGAAAATCTGGAAAAGTGCCGCAAAGGCGAGGAATGAAACGGCAAGGGAAATGACTTCGGCGTTGGCAGGATCGCCAATATCGATGAACGCGCCAATCAACTGATGAGGTGCGAACAGCATGAGCATAGCTGTGAGCACCATGAAACCGGTTCCCGCCGTGAAAGCGACCCAGCCGGCGCGCCTGATACCGTCGTGGTCCTGCGCACCATAGGCGCGGCCAACGCGCACGGTCGCCGCCTGGCCGAAGCCCATTGGCACCATGAAGGCAATGGCGGCGATCTGGATGGCGATCGCATGGGCGGCAAGGAAATCCGCGCCAAGCAGCCCCATCAAGAAGGCCGCGGCATTAAAGATCGTTACCTCGAAGCTCATGATAGCGGCGATCGGCAGGCCGAGGCGGAGCAATTCAACATAGCGTGGCCAGTCGGCGCGCCAGAAGCGGCCGAACAGATGATAGCGGCGGAATGTGCGGTCGCGCATGATGACGACCGCGAGGCCAATGAACATCATGAGCGACGACAGGGATGTGGCGATGCCGGACCCGACGATCCCGAGCCGCGGAAATCCAAGGTGTCCGAAGATCAGGCACCAGTTGGCGAGCGCATTGAAAGCAACACAGAAAAGCGCAACGAACAGCGCCCAGCCGGGGCGTTCGAGCGCAGCAATGAAGGACCGCAGGACAATGTAGCCGTAGAATGGTAGCACCGCCCACTGCAATGCCCGAACATAGGCCTCGGCTGTGGCGGCCAGCTGCGGGTCCTGCCCCATCGCAATGAGTATCGGCCCGGTGTGCCACAACGCCAACCAGATCGGAATTGAAATGGTAACGGCGAGCCAGAGGCCCTGCCGCACGGTGCGACGAACCTCGCGCACGGAGAAGCGATTGCGTCCGAGCTCCTTCGCCATCATCGGCGAGGTCGCGAGCATGAGCCCTAGTCCGAAGATCATTGGCATGTAGTAAAGGTTGGTTCCAAGAGCGCCAGCCGCAAGCGTATCGGAGCCGACCCAGCCCATCATCATCACGTCCGTTGCGGTCATCGCAGTCTGCGCGAGATTGGTGAGTATCATCGGCCAGCTCAGGGCCAGCATCGCAATGATTTCATCACACCACGCGCGCCGGGACGCGGCGTTTTGGCTTAGGGCAACCGACATGGATCGTGGTCTTTCAGAGGAATTTGCCTCTCATTGAGGCAGGATGCACTGATTCCAGGCAAAATCTTGGTATCACCAAACTTGGGAAGAGCAAAGGGGCAAGCTGCGCAACTTGCATTAGTGGCTCGGCGAGTGTGCGTCGGAAGCGCATCGGCACAAGAGGTTAAGCACCTCCCGAATGGGCTCAACGGAAAGGGCCACCCCGAAGGGTGGCCCTTTCCGTCTGGCACAAAGCCGACTTTGGCCTTCTTCCCGGCTTTCACCGGGCGCTTATTCAACGGAGAGACGATCCCCGATGGAAAGCATCAGACGCCTTGTGGCAGATTGCGAAATCACGAGACATCGGATCACCTCCTTTTCGTTCGTTGAACACAATTGGAGAATGGGGTCTCATCGCCTGCGTTTCAAGAGAAAAAAGCAAGGCTGCTTGCGCATGGGTTGCAAAGCAGCGCAGCCGGCCATAAGCCAAGCAGATCGAATTTCGCAACGCACCCGACGCGCATTGACAGCGCCGGGTGCCTGGGGGCAGAGAATGGCAGCTGAGGACAAGGCAGCGCGGATCATCCGCACGGTAGTTGAAGTACTCGAACCGCAATTTGCAGTTGAATTATGGGATGGAACGCGCATCGGCGAGACGGATGGTCCGATCCTTGCCATCAATGATCCGATGGCCGTGCGCCAGATCGCCTTGAAGCCCAACATCGGATCAATTGTTGAATTGTGGGTATCGGGCCAGATCGACGTCAAGAACGGCACCCTGTTCGACCTCGTTGAACGTGGTCCCAAGGGCAAGTTCAAACAGAAGTTAAAGAGCCTCCCCAAATGGCAGTTGCTGAAGGACGTTCCTTCGCTCCTCATCAGCGGCGGGAAAGCCGGCAATTCCGGGCTCGGTGGCAGGAACCCCTATGTCAGCGGGTCAAACAAGGAAGCGATCACGCATCACTACGATGTGTCGAACGCTTTCTACCAACTCTTCCTCGATGAGCGCATGGTGTACACCTGTGCCTATTTCAATGATTGGTCCAACAGCATCGACCAGGCGCAGGCGGACAAGCTCGAATTGATCTGCCGGAAGCTTCGCCTGCAACCTGGGGATCGCCTGCTCGATATAGGCTGCGGCTGGGGCGCCATGCTGATCTATGCGGCAAAGAATTATGGCGTGACCGGAACAGGCGTATCGTTGTCGGAGGCGCAGACTGCCCTTGCGCGGGAGCGGATCAAGGCCGAAGGTCTTGAAGACAAGATCACGATTCACGTGAAATCCTACGAACATCTCGACGGCCAGTTCGATAAGATTTCGTCCATTGGCATGTTCGAAGCGGTCGGCATTGCCCACTACGACACGTATTTTTCAAGCGTTCACAGATTGCTCAAGCCGGGCGGTCTCTATCTCCATCATGCAATCACGCGGCGCATGAAACGCAACAAAAAAACCTTCGGACGCAAAAGCGCCGAACATCTTGCCTTGGTCAAATACATATTCCCGGGCGGCGAACTCGACCATCTCGGGATGACCGTCGAGAATCTCGAGGGTCATGGTTTCGAGGTCCATGACGCCGAAAACCTGCGCGAGCATTATGGCCGGACCTGTCGCATCTGGGCCGATCGGCTGCATGCGCGTTTCGACGAGGCCATCGCGGAAGTCGGCGCACCCAGGGCGCGGCTGTGGCTCCTTTATTTGACCGGGTGCGCCCTGGCCTTCGAACGGGGCACAGTCCAGATCAATCAGACGCTGGCTTCACGCCGCAAGCGCGGGCTCTCGGCCGTACCGCAGACAAGAGCCGACCTTTATCGCTGAAGGCTTGGCCCCACTTTTTGCAAGATCAACCCCTGCGATTCTGGCGGTTGGCAACGAGATCATCGACTACGGTTGGATCCGCAAGTGTCGAGGTATCGCCGAGCGCCCCGAAATCGTCTTCGGCGATCTTGCGAAGGATGCGGCGCATGATCTTGCCGGAACGGGTTTTTGGCAGGCCGGGCGCAAACTGTATCTTGTCCGGCGTGGCGATAGGTCCGATTTCCTTGCGCACGTGGGTTACCAATTCAGCACGCAATGCATCGCTTCCCTCAAGACCAGCCATCAGCGTTACGTAACAATAGATGCCCTGGCCCTTGAGATCATGCGGATAACCCACGACTGCCGCTTCCGACACGGTGTCATGTGATACGAGCGCGGATTCCACCTCCGCGGTGCCCATACGGTGCCCGGAAACATTGAGGACGTCATCGACGCGGCCAGTGATCCAGTAGTATCCGTCCTTGTCACGGCGGCAGCCGTCGCCGGTAAAATATTTGCCTTTATAGGTGGCAAAGTAGGTCTCGATGAAGCGCTTGTGGTCGCCATAGACCGTCCGCATCTGCCCCGGCCAAGAATCAGTGATGCAGAGGTTGCCGTCTGCCGCGCCTTCGAGCACGTCGCCTTCATTGTCGACGAGCTGCGGCTGCACGCCGAAGAAGGGTCGCGTGGCCGAGCCGGGCTTGAGCGGCGTCGCGCCAGGCAGAGGCGTGATCAGAATACCGCCGGTTTCCGTCTGCCACCAGGTATCGACGACGGGGCAGCACTTGTCCCCCACCACCTGATAATACCATTCCCAGGCCTCCGGATTGATCGGTTCGCCAACGGATCCAAGGATGCGTAGCGATTTGCGCGACGCCTTCTTGACCGGTTCGTCGCCGGCGCTCATCAAGGCGCGGATGGCCGTCGGAGCCGTATAGAATATGTTGACGTTGTGCTTGTCGATGACTTCCCAGAACCTCGATACCGACGGATAGTTCGGAACACCCTCGAACATCAGCGTCGTCGCGCCATTGGCAAGCGGTCCGTAGACGATATAGGAATGCCCCGTGACCCAACCGACATCGGCGGTGCACCAGTAAATATCGCCGTCATGATAATCGAAGACGTATTGGTGCGTCATCGAGGCGTAGACCAAGTAGCCGCCGGTCGTGTGCAGAACGCCTTTCGGCTTGCCTGTCGAGCCGGAGGTATAGAGAATAAAGAGTGGGTCTTCCGCCTTCATCTTTTCGGGCTTGCACTCTGCCTTAACGCTGGCGATCTCCTCGTGATACCAGAGATCGCGGTTGGTCGCCCAGCCGGTCTTGCCACCGGTGCGCCGCACAACGAGCACGTTTTTCACCATGACATACTGCTTGGCGGCGATGTCGATCGCTTTGTCGGTATTGTCTTTCAACGGGATCGGTTTGCCGCCGCGCATGCCCTCATCGGCAGTGATAACGAAGGTGGACTCGCAGTCGACGATGCGACCCGCGAGCGCGTCGGGTGAGAAGCCGCCGAACACAACGGAATGGATGGCGCCGATGCGCGCGCAGGCGAGCATCGCATAGGACGCTTCCGGAATCATCGGCATGTAGATGGTGACCCGATCGCCTTTCTTGACGCCGTGTTTCTTCAGCACATTGGCGAGACGGCAAACTTGCTCGTAAAGCTCGTTGTAGGTGATCTTCTTGTCGAGATAGGGATTGTCGCCTTCCCAGATGA
>NZ_JBBNAM010000106.1:0-14749 GCF_037994425.1 Phyllobacterium sp. | reverse complement strand
GGAGCTTTTCTGCAAGGTCGACAATTCGGAGGAAATCACCGGCGTCAAACATGCCGTTTATCAGAGATCGGCGCAATTGGGCGTAAACCCGATCGTGGAGTGTTTCACGTCCGACAGGGGACAACCCCTCATCCAGGGTCACGCGGCGATCCACTTCAGTGCCCTCTTGCGATCACGGTAGGCAAACATATCACTCGCTTTCGTTCCGTCGAGGCGACCTCTGTCCGTGCACAATTTCTACTTGCTTTTTCGCGTCACGTAAAGTTTGATCAAACATCACGTATCAAATATTTGTCCAAGAAGATTTTCATGCAGAGTGTCGCCGATGGAAAACATGAAACGGCTTCGATAGACGGCAACCCGGTTATTGATGCGCGCCGACTGGTCAAGCGTTTTGGTGGAATGACGGCCGTGGCTGGTATCTCGCTTGTGCTTCGGCAGGGTGAAATGGTCGGCTTGATCGGCCCAAATGGCGCTGGGAAGACCACACTTTTCAATCTGATTGCGGGAAGCCTTAAACCGTCATCAGGGGAGATATGGATATCCGGTCGTGAGGTTTCGCAAGACCGACCAGAGTTGAGGATCGCTCGAGGCGTTGGACGTACATTCCAGATTCCCCGACCATTTGCCGAAATGACGGTGCTTGAAAATGTTTTGACTGGTGCTCAAAAACAGGATGGCGAGCGCCTTTTCGCGAATTTTTTCAATCCTGGGCGTATTGCGCGGCAGGAAAGGGCGGCGATCGACAAGGCACGGTCACTGCTTTCCTTTGTTACGCTGTCGGGAATGGAGAACGAGCCTGCGCGGGTGCTTTCTGGTGGGCAGCGCAAACTTCTGGAACTTGCCCGGATTCTGATGGCAGACCCGACGGCGATCCTGTTGGATGAACCCGCCGCGGGCGTAAACCCCGCACTTCTGGAAACGATCATGGAACGTGTGCTGGAACTCAACGCGCAAGGGAAATCCATTCTGCTGATCGAACACAATATGAATATGGTATCCCGGCTCTGCAGCCGGGTTATTGCAATGGCCTCAGGCAGGCATCTTGCCGAGGGAACGCCTGACGAGGTTGCGACCAATCCTGCGGTGATCGAAGCTTACCTCGGAGGTGCTGCATGACTTTGGCGGGCGGCACGAACCTGGTCCCGGCGCTACAAACACGATCCCTCGTTGCGGGATATGAGCCGGACATGCCGATCGTCCGCGGTGTCGATCTGTCGGTGTTGAAGGGCGAACTTGTCGTCTTACTGGGCCCGAACGGGGCCGGGAAGTCCACTTTCGTAAAGGCGATCGCGGGCCTCGTTCCGATCCACTCCGGGACCGTGCATCTGGATGGCCAGGACATCACTGCGGTACCAGTTCATGGCAAGATCGGGCGCGGTCTCGCCTTCGTTCCCCAGACCGAGAATATCTTTGCGACGATGTCAATACATGAGAACATGCTTCTGGCCGCTGCGATGGCACCGAAGAGCGAGCGTGAACGACGTATCGCAACGTTGTTTGAACGGTTTCCCGACCTGGCAATGCGGCCATCCCGTCTCGCCGGGCAGCTTTCCGGTGGCCAGCGGCAAATGCTCGCGGTGGCACGGGCGCTGATTGTGCATCCGTCTATCCTTATCCTGGATGAACCGTCGGCAGGCTTGTCGCCGAAGATCGTCGCCGAAGTCTTCACCATGCTTCAAGACATAAACAAGAGTGGCGTAACGATCATTCTCGTCGAGCAAAACGTCCGTGCGGCACTCGCTATTGCGGACCGCGCGATCATCCTCGTCGAGGGCAAGCTCCAGCATGAAGGACCTGCTGCCACACTTGCTGACGATCCGGTCGTGGCAAAGCTCTATCTTGGAGCGTCCGCAACCAGAAAGGCAGGTGTGTCGTGAACCCCCAGTTTCTGGTTGATGGAATCATCGCCGGATCGATGATTGGCCTTGGAGCAATCGGCATCACGCTGACCTATTCCATTCTGCGCTTTGCAAATTTTGCCCATGGCGAGTTCCTGTCCTGGGGGGCGTACATCGCTCTGGCACTGAGTGGAGCGCTCGGCTTTCTGTTTAGCGCATTGAAGACACCGGTAGGTCCCTTTTCCTTTGGTTGGTCACTGCCGCTTGCCGGAATTCTGGCGATTCTACTGACGGGTATGCTTGCACTTCTGCTCGATGCAATACTGTTCGGCCGATTGAGGGCGCAACGGGGTGCCGTCATTATCATGGTCATGGCGAGCTTTGGTGCGTCTCTAGCATTGCGAAGCATGCTCGAATTCATCTTTACGTCGAAGCCGGCCTACTACACCAAAGCGCTGCAGATATCGGTAAATATTGGCGGTGGCTTGCGAGTGACTCCGGACCAGATGCTGGCACTGGCTTTGACGGCAGTCATCGTCCTTGCCATCCATCTCTTGCTGACACGGACCGGTATCGGGCGCTCGATGCGGGCGGTTAGCGAAAATCCCGCTCTTGCTGGAGTTGTCGGTATCGATGTCCGCATGGTCATTCGGGCCGTCTGGATCACCGGTGCTGGTCTGGCATGCATCGCCGGTGTGATGGCGGGCCTTCTGGTTCAGATCAGGCCCTATCTGGGTCACGACCTTTTGTTGCCACTGTTTGCCGCTGCCATCCTTGGCGGTATCGGCAGTGTGCCGGGCGCAATGCTGGCCGGTCTGATCGTTGGCCTGTCCGAAGCGGCTGCTGTGCAGCTCATCGGCGCACAGTGGCGTGCAGCAATTTCCTTCGTGATCCTTGTCGCTGTGCTGTTGATACGCCCGCGCGGCCTGTTCGGGAGGCAAGCATGATCCTTGATCTCGTTGCCTACGGGGCCTTCTTTCTCACCATGGCCCTAACCTATGCCATTATGTGTCTTGGGTTGAATGTGCAGTGGGGGCAAACCGGACTTTTCAATGTCGGCATTGCGGGCTTTGTCGCAATTGGCGCTTACGCTTCCGCTTTGCTGACCACGCCCGAAACCGCCGGGCGCATTGGCGGATTTGGTTTGCCCATTGCTGCCGGCTGGTTAGGAGGTACATTGGTGGCCGGTGCTGTAGCTTACCTGATCGGTGCTCTGACGATCCGCCTACGCGCAGACTACCTCGCGATCGCGACTTTCGGCGTTGCCGTCGCAGTCCAGCTGTGCGTCCTCAATCTCGAAGCGCTGACGGGTGGTGCTTTTGGCATCGGGTTCATTCCGAGACCCTTTGCCGAACTGGCTGGCAATCCGCTTGCATTTGGACTTTCCAATGCGGGACTTCTCATCGCTGTGATAGCCGTTCTCTACCTGGCGCTTGAACACCTTGTAAGCAGCCCTTGGGGGCGAGTACTTCGAGCCATTCGTGAGGATGAGGCAGCGGCACAGGCGCTGGGCAAGAATCCGACGCGATTCCGTTTGCAGGCCTTTACCATCGGTGGTGCAATCATGGGGCTTGCAGGTGCGGCGCAGGCACATTTCATAGGGTTCATTGCTCCCGACAACTATATGCCAATCCTGACGTTTCAGATCTGGGCCATGTTGATTGTGGGCGGATCTGGCAACAATCGAGGTGCCATACTCGGTGCCGTGCTTGTCTGGGGCATCTGGGCTTCTTCGGCAGCCGCTGTTTCGACCTTCTTTCCACCAGAGCAACAGGCGCGGGCAGCCTCGCTGCAGATCGTGATGATCGGCGTCGGGCTCTGCCTTATTCTGCTACTTCGCCCCAGGGGCATTCTCGGTGAAGTCCGCAACGTGTCTCGGCACATCAGGAAAACAATGAAAAGCGATGACGCAGAGTTGGCGTCCCACTCCCTATCGAAGGATTGAGCATGACCCCCATTCCACATCGTATCGCCCTGACGGCAACGCTTGAAATCAGTCGGCTGGTCTGCGGTCTCTGGCAGATTGCGGATATCGAGAAAAATGGCACGATGATGGATCCTGGCAAGGGGGCAGATGCGCTGCTCGCCTATGTGGAGGCGGGTTTCGACACCTTTGACATGGCCGATCATTATGGCAGTGCCGAATTGATTATGGGCCGCCTGCTGTCACGGTATAAAGGGCGCGAACAAAGGCCGGTGGCCTTCACCAAATGGTGCCCCGAACCCGGCCCGATGACGCGCCAGGTGGTGCGAAAAGGTGTCGAGGAGCGGCTGTCACGGCTCGGTGTCGAGAAGATCGATCTGTTGCAATTCCATTGGTGGACCTTCGAACATCCTGCATGGCTCGATGCCTTGCACGAAATGGAGCGGATGCGCGAAGAAGGCAAGATCGAGGCCTTGGGTCTTACCAATTTTGATGCAGCGCATCTAGCAGTGGCCTTGGCTGACGGAATCAAGATTGCCACTAATCAGGTTTCATTTTCGCTTATCGATCGGCGGGCAGCCGGTGCCCTCTCTGAACTTTGCACCCAAACCGGCGTCAAGCTTCTGGCCTACGGTACTTTGTGCGGCGGCTTTCTTTCGGAAAAATGGCTGGATCGCCCCGAGCCGACTTCAATTGCCGACTGGAGCCGCTCCAAATACAAGCGGTTCATCGATATTGCCGGCGGATGGGGTGCGTATCAGGGCATTCTGACCGCCGTTACGTCCATCGCAAACAAACATCAGGTCTCTGTGTCCAATATCGCGAGCCGCTGGGTTCTTGAGCACGAGGCCGTTGCTGCGGTCATTATTGGCGCTCGCCTCGGTGAAACCGAACATCGGGACGACAATCTCAATGTTTTCCGGTTCTCGCTTGATGATGAGGACAAGGCTGCGCTCGAGGCTGCCTTTGCCGTGTCACTGCCAATACCCGGCGATTGCGGCGATGAGTATAGAAAGCCGCCGTTTCTGACCGCCTCAGGTGATCTCAGTCATCACCTCGATAAAGTCCCGTCGGTATTCAAGGCGGAACCTGTTCCTGGAAAGCCCGGCCGAATGCGCGTGTCAACCGGCAGTATCTGGGAGCCGCTTGCAGGCTACAGCCGCGCACTGCGCGTGGGCGACAGGATCCTTGTTTCCGGGACAACGGCAACTCATGTCTCTGACCGCTGTGTCGCCCCGGGGAACCCCGGTGCACAGGCAACTTATATCCTCGACAAGATTGCTGCCTCGATTGCAGCATTGGGCGGTTCGATTGATGACGTCGTTCGAACACGTGTTTACCTGCGGGATGTCGACAAATGGGAGCCGGTGTCCCGCGCGCATGGGCGGGTGTTTTCCGGGGTACTTCCGGCAAACACCTTGATTCAGGCGGGCAATCTGGTCGGGGACTACGAAGTGGAAATTGAGGTTGAGGCGGTTTGCGCCTAGGGGGTTATCGAGCTGGGAAGCGGACATTTTTGGCGCGACCGTCCCCTCGTATCCGAACGGCATCTCTCTTCCAACCGAGGCACCACCACAATACCGCCGGTGAGCGAAGACCCCGGCGACCGCGATCAATCAAGTGATATAACCGCATCCTAAGGCTGTCGCCACTTAGGGACCTTGCTCTTCAAGGCGCGGCGGTAAGATGGTCTCGTATCGTCTCAATAAACTATTGGGGTACCACTCCGGTTGCCGGTCATTGAGGAGGATTGAGATTCGACAGGGTATCTCCAACACAATTTTCTTGGATACCACTTTGAACTCTGAATAGTAGTTGGCGGTGAAGGGATCAACTACCGCCAAAGCGGAACTGCCCCGCACTAGCGGGCAGGCCAGAAATGACTGGAATATATCTGCAACGACGTTGGAAGCCGGTTTGCCTTCTACGAAATATTGGGCCCTGTGAGAGGATCATTTTCCCTTCTGTTTCATCGACGCTAGCATTCAGTCCCTCGGGAACTGGCTTCCGTTTCTGCTGTTCGCGCGTCCAGTCAGGAAATGACGAGTGCAAGGCTAGGCCTGTCGACAGCAAAGGTATGGATTTTCAGATTATTATAGTTGGCTCAAGCTTCGGATGATCGGCAAGCCGGCCCAGCAATCGTGCCCAAGCGACAAGACCCGTGCGGAAATTCGACAAGCGGAAGAATTCATTCGGCGCGTGATAATCCTCGTCCGACGTGGAGAATGAAAAGAAGATGACCTCCGCACCGAGATACTTGCGGAATGCCGTGCCGATCGGGATGGTTGCGCCCATGGCAACGCGCAAGGGGTAACTGCCAAGCAATTCAGCAAGTACTGACTCCGCGGCAAGAAGGCCGGGCAGGTTTGGATCGACTGAAAAGGCCTCGCTGCCCGGCCCGTGCGGCTCAATTTGCAAGCCGTAGCCAGCGGGCAAATTGGTTTCCAGATGGCGCGTGATAGCCTCGATCACCTTGGAAGGCTTCTGGCCGGCAACAAGGCGGCAGGTGATTTTGACGCTGGCGGAGGAAGGGATGACGGTCTTCGTTCCCGGACCTTGATACCCGCCGAAGATGCCGTTGAATTCCAGCGTGGGTTCCAGCCACTGTCGTACCAGAAGCTGGCTGCCGTTTTCGATTGGATCGGGTTTAGGCGTACCAATCTCGCGATAATAGGCCCCGGCGTCGAAGTCAGCCACATCGATTGCTGTGAGAATAGTGGGATCCAGAGATTTGATGCCATCCATGAAACCAGGCACTGCGACACGAGCTTCGGCATCGTGGAACGATGCAAGCAGCTTGCAGAGTGCGCGGATCGGATTGGGTGCGCTGCCGCCGTGGCGGCCGGAATGCAAATCCTTTGAGGCGCCGGTGACGGTTACGTCGATAGCCACCATTCCGCGGCTCGCCACCGTCATCGACGGACGGTCCGGTCGCCACATCGCACCATCTGCCGAGATGACCAGATCGCAAGCGAGGCGACCTCGATTGCGCTCGAGGGTGGGCTCGAAATGCTCGCTGCCGGATTCCTCCTCGCCCTCGATCAGTATCTTGAGATTGACCGGCAAGCGGCCTTCATTGTTCAAGTAGGCTTCGACCACGAGGATCGGGATCAATAGCGGGCCTTTGTCATCCGAAACGCCGCGCGCATAGAGCCGGTCCTCTCGGATCGACGGATCGAACGGCGGACTTGCCCACTTGTCGAGTGGATCGGGCGGCTGCACATCGTAATGGCCGTAAACGAGGATTGTTGGCAACGCAGCATCGCTGATGACCTGGCCGTAAACGGCGGGATGTCCGCCTGTATCCAGGACCTCGACCGAGGCGAAGCCGGCCTTCTTCAGACGGTTTGCCATAAATTCGGCCGCCGCCAGGATTCCTTCATTAAAAGCGGGATCGGTGCTGACGCTGGGGATACGGCAGAATGCTTTCAAATCCTCGAGCGCTTCCTCGTAGTGTTCAGCCAGATATGTCTCTACGCCGCTCATTTGCCGCCATCCACGCTGATAACCTGCCCGCTGATCCATTGGGCGTGGTTCGATGCGAAGAACAGAACCATGTTGGCGATGTCATCGGGTTTGCCCAGTCGCTTGAGCGCTATGCTGTCAAGAAGGCTCTTCTGGCCATCTGCACCCATCGCCCTCCACTGCCTTTCGGTTGTCGGGTTCGACAGCACGAAACCGGGCGCAACATTGTTGACTGTGATGTTCCAAGGGCCGAGTTCATGCGCGAGCTGGCGTGTCAGCCCGATCTGACCCGCCTTGGCACTGGCATAGGCCTGTATTCCTGTGAGTGAAACGCCAAGCCCCGCACCACTGGAAATATTGATGACCCGGCCGAACTTGTGTTTTTTCATTATGGGAGCGACGGCCTGCGTCATGAAGAAGGCGCCTGACAGATTGACGTCGAAAATCGTCTGCCAGTCCCTTTCGGAAATATCCTCGATGGGTTGACCGACCTGTCCACATACACCGCCGGCATTGTTGACCAGAATATCCACGGCGCCATCGGCGGCCTCTATTTTTGCAACGGTCGCCTGAACGGCGCTCCTGTCACCCACATCCAGCGCATGGGCAACCGTTGATTGTCCACAAAGGGCAACGGTTTGCGCGAGCCCGGCTTCATTGATGTCACAGACATGCACTCGCGCGCCGCGGCTCGCGAATGCCTGAGCGATCGCACGGCCGAAGCCGTGGGCGGCACCTGTGACGATGACGGTTTTTCCGCTGAACTCGATGTTCATGCTCCAGCCCCCGCCTGATCAAGCAGGTCAAGATTGGCAAGGTCGAGGGGGCGGCGACCATCCTCAATCTCATGGATCAGTTCGACGACCTTCGCCGCCAACGGGGTGGGCACACCGAGCGATCGTCCGATTTCGACGACCGGTCCGACCTGCGCATCGACCTCGGTCTTGCGCTTGCGGATGGCCAGATCGCGCCAGATGCCGGAGTGCGATTTCGCCGAGCGGCGGTTATGAATGACCATTTCATCGAATGAACGTGCGGTGTCCGCAGCCGATGCGGTAGGAGCGAACGCTGCCGGGTCGAACCCATCGAAAGCCTCAGGAACCACGTCCCTGGCATTGGCCACCGCGCCGACTTCGAGCGCAAGCTTTGTCAGGATCGGCCTGTAACGCTGGTTGGCCAGCACATCGGCGATACTGTCATTGGTGAGCGCTGTGCCAAACAGCAATGTGCCGTAGATCAACTTACCCCAGAGATAGCCCCAGATGTTGTCGGTAAGGATGGCTTTCGGCTCTAACTCCCGCACCAGCGCATAAATCTGTTCGATACGCGCGGTCCGTTTCCCGCCCAATTCTCCGACCACGACTGCTCCGTGACCGCTATAGTGCACGACGCCGGGTTCGAGGTAATCGGCGCCGAAGTTGACGAAACAACCGATGACCCGATGCTCGCCTACAACCTTGCTGATGACGGTTTCGTTGAGGCCATTTTGTGCCGATACGACGTAGCCATCTTCGGCGACATGCGGCAGCAACGCTTTTGCCGCGGCCTCGGTGTGGTGGGCCTTCACGCACAGGAAGATACGATCGAACTTGCCTTTCAGGTCCTGGGGGGTAAAGGCGTTGGCCTTCACGGTGTCCTGAAAGATCGGTCCCTCGATCCTCAGGCCGTTGGCATTGATTGCGGCAACGTGATCGGCGGCATTGTCAACGAAAACTACTTCATGTCCCGCCCGGATAAAGGCTGCTCCAAGCGTGCCTCCAATCGCGCCGGCACCCCAGATGAGGATCGGACCGCTCATGCCCATGCTCCCTCGAGCAAGGCCCGCGTCTCTTTCACGGCAACATCCCAGATTGCGAGCATTTCCTCATCCGGGCGTTCGTAGTAGCCGCCGAAATTGCCGTCGCCAAGATAAGCTCTGACGCCCGAAGGATCCATGATCCGCATGCGCGCAAGGTCTATCATCGGCTTCTGCTGGGTCGGCAATTGCGTGCCCGGCAGCCGCGTCCAGGGGAAGTTCTCCATCCACGAGGCATGGGAGGCCACTTTGTCGATTTCCTGCACCTTGGCAAAGGTGGCCGGTGCGTTCCACCAATTGTGAAACTTGACCGCCGTGCCAGGATTGTCAGCCATCCATTCGATCGCCAGGCTTCCCGCCGGCTGGTTGCCGCCATGACCGTTGACGATCAGGATGCGGCGAAAGCCCTGGGCCTTCAGTCCATCCAGTATATCGCGAACGATGCGCACATATGTTTCGAGGCGAAGACTGATCGTGCCGGGATAGGCCATGAAATAGGGAGTGAGACCATAGGCGACGACCGGAAATACCGGAATGCCCAGTGGCTCTGCTGCATCCGTGGCGACTTTTTCCGACAGGATGGAGTCGACTGAGAGCGATAACTGGGCGTGTTGTTCGGTGCTTCCCAAGGGGAGAATGGCCCGGTCGTCGTTGTGCAGATACTCTTCGATTTGCTGCCAGTTGGCTTGTGAAACTTTCACGATGGTTCCCTTCGTTATTTGTCCATGGCGGACACGCGTTTGGGCGACGTATTTTCAGTGGCCGATGGTGGCAGTCCGCCTGCTGCTCGGACGATGGGCAAGATTACTCTTTCGATATCGGCGACATCGGGGGCGTGGCGGTATTCGATCGCCTGTGCGCCACGGCGGAGTCGACTTGTGACCTCCTCGGCGCCAGACGCGAAGATGACAACATTGGCATGCGCGATAATTTCGTCGAGCCCCGAGGTCTCGAGTGTCGCACCTGCAATTTCACTGACATGCGGCGCAAACCTCTGGACGCCCGCTTTCATGATCGGCAGGAAATCCGGAAAACGGGAGACAACCGCGATGGAAGCGAGCGAATCCAGCGAAGCCAATGCCATTCGTGTTTCTTCCGATGGGGTAAAACTGATGGTGACCACCTTGGTGTTCGGTACCAGTGTCGCCACTTCCCGGTGCCGGTTGGCAAAGGTTATCGCGAGGTCGGCCGAATTTGCTCGCGCTCTCGTTTCCCTGTCCCGCTCGATCGCCGAAATGGTCAGCGATTCCACGGTTACGCCCTTTCCGAGACGGGCAGCGATGAATCGCGCATAGCTGGCGGTTGCTTCCGGAAAAAGCCCGATCATGACGATCCGCATGCGTTGGCCGAGGCTTTCGCGGTAAAAGACCCTGGAACTGACCAATGAGACAAACTCGGCAGATCGAATGCCAAGGGCGCGGCTTTCCTCTATCAACGCGTCGATGTGGCGATGCAAATTTGTCTGGTCCGAACGCCCGGCGAGCCGCGCCTGCAAACTGTCGGTTACAAATGTACCGGAGCCTGGGCGTGCATCGATCAGACCTTCCGCTTTCAAATCGGCATAGACCTGGCTGACCGTCATCGGTGCCACGCCGATCTTCTCGGCAAGTTCGCGCACGGAAGGAAGAGCTTCGCCCGGAATCAATTCTCCGCAGGCAATGCCGTACTCTATGAGCCCATGAAGTTGTGTGCGGAGCGGAACCGGCAAATCGCGATCGATGAAAAATTCCATATAACCAGTCTTCAGCTGTTCTAGTGGGCTATAACGATTATACCGACCTCCACCCAATCGCAAGGTCTGGGATATAGCTAGCAAACGATACTATAAACTGTTGACAGGGCAGGAGGTAAGTGAAATCGTTATACCCAATAAGAACACTTGTACGGTTCAAAACAAAGGGGAATACGAATGAAAAAGATCGCCAAGGCGGCTCTTGCCGCCGTATTGCTCGTCGGTGCGAGCCTTTCCGCCGCTGCGGTGGAAAGGGGTGGAACCATGACCTATGGGCGTTACGCCGACAGCCTCTTTCTTGATCCGGTGCTCAACGACGCCAACGTCGACATCTGGATCCTGTCCAACCTCTATGACACGCTGCTCCTTCCCACCGATGATGGCAAAGGCGTTCAGGCCGGACTTGCCACCGAATGGAAGGTTGCCGACGACGGCATGAGCGTAAGTCTGACGTTGCGTGACGGCATCCAATTTTCCGACGGATCGCCGATCAGACCGGCCGACGTTGCCTGGTCGCTGAAGCGTGCGGCCAACAAGGACAATGGTATCTGGAACTTCCTCGTAAGTTCTATCGACGATGTGACGACGGAAGGTGAGAAGACCGTAGTCCTGAAGTTGAAGCACCCCGACCCGGCCATCCTTGCTGCCTTAACAGTGTTCAACACCGCAATCTTGCCCCAAAAGGTGTTTGAGGCGGCCGCCGGTGCGACCGACGCTGATAAAGCCAAGGCATTTGCCGAGCATCCGGTCAGTTCGGGCCCGTTCGTATTGCAATCGTGGGATCGCGGGTCGACGATGAAGCTGGTGCGCAACGAGCACTATTGGGGCAAGGGCGAGGACGGTAAACCTTTGCCCTACCTTGACGGTGTCACCTTTGAGGTCCTGCCGGATGACGCCACGCGCATTTTGAAGCTCAACTCCGGCGAGATCGACGGGGCGGAATTCATTCCCTATTCGCGCGTCGAAGAATTGAAGTCCGCCGGTAACCTCAATATGGAACTGTTCCCTTCAACGCGCGTGCAGTACGTCACGATGAATGCGCGCCCGCAGATCAAGGGCAAGGACAATCCGCTGTCCAATCCCAAAGTACGTCAGGCGATGAACTATGCCGTCAACAAGGACGCCATCATTGCGATCGTAACGCACGGCGTCGGCAAGCCTCTGACGTCTTACATGTCTTCAGCCACGCCGATGCATACCGGCGATAAGCCACTTTATGCCTATGATATCGAAAAGGCGAAGAGCCTGATGAAGGAGGCCGGATTCGAAAAGGGTTTCGATACGAGCATCCTCGTTCTTGCGGGTAATCAGGACGAAATCGGTATCGCGACTGCGTTACAGCAGATGTGGGCGGAACTCGGCATCAAACTTGAGCTGCAGCAGGTGGACAATGCTACCCGTACCCAGCAGTATCGCGATGGTGTTTTCACCATGCGTGAATCTGCGTGGACAGACGATATTGCCGATCCGAACGAGATCACATCCTATTTCGTCTATTCGCCGACCATCGATGCCCTGCACACCGGGTGGAAGAACGAGGAGGCGGACAAACTCTTTGATGCATCGCAAAAGGAGATCGATCCTACCAAGCGTGCGGCCCAATACGCTCGCATCCAGGAAATCTATAATGGCGACGGGCCGATCGTGCCGCTCTACGAGACACCCTATCCTGTGGCGCTAAGCAAGAAGGTGCATGGGTTCTTGCAGATACCGCTTGGCAACAATTTCTTCGGTCGTGCATGGCTGGATAAATAATCGGAGTTTCAATTGCATACCGCGGGTGATTAAGATGTCACCCGCGTTCATTGTTGATACTCATGCAAAACATCGGGAGCGGCGCATTGCCACTTTTCAGTTTCGTTCTGCGTCGCATTCTTCAAATGATCCCGACTGTGGTGTTTATCCTCGTCGTCACATTCGTCCTGGTGAGGCTTCTGCCAGGCGATCCCGCAAGCGCCATGCTCGGCGATCGTGCCATTGATGCCGACGTGCAGCGCATCAATGCCAGCCTTGGGCTGGACAAGCCGATCCCTGTTCAATTTCTGTACTTCCTAAAGAACGTGTTCATCGGCGATCTTGGCACATCAATCGCACTGAAGCTGCCTGTAACGACTATCATCATGCAACGCTTGCCGGTGACGCTGATGCTGACCTTAATGGCAGCGCTGCTGGCCCTCGTTCTGGCCGTTCCACTGGCGTTCATCGCAGCACTGAAGCGGGAACAGACCGCCGACGCGCTCATCAGAGGTACATTCCAGGTCGGGTTATCGATGCCTGTCTTTTACATTGGTATCCTGATGTTGACCGTTTTCGCAGCCACTCTGAAGTGGTTCCCGGTCGGTGGTTACGGCGAGACATTTGGTGACAGGCTTTATCATCTGTTCCTGCCCGCTTTGACACTCGCGTTCAGTTTTTCTGCCGTGTTGATGCGAAATCTGCGTTCCTCGATTATAGGCGTCATCAATGCCGAGTACGTCGATTTCGCCCGCGCCAAAGGGCTGCGCCCTCGCATTATCATGATCAGACACGTGTTGCGCAACGCCCTGATATCGACAGTCACACTGTTCGGACTACAGATCGGGACGCTTTTCGGGGGCGCGGTCATCACCGAGACAGTCTTTGCCGTGCCAGGCGCCGGCCGTCTCATGATCGACAGTATTTATGGGCGCGACTATCCCATGCTGCAAGGATTGACGATTGCGCTCGCGGTTCTGGTATCGCTGACGTTTTTGGCAACCGACATATTTCAAGCCTGGCTTGACCCGCGGATTGCCCGATGAATTTCGCCAGTGATAAAATTGGGCTTTATCCGAGGTTCATGCGGCTGGCATTGCCCCGTACCTTGATCTGCGGAACGATAGTTATTGGTGTGAGTCTGCTTATTGCATTCTTTCCAGCGCTGTTTGCCCCGTATGACCCTATTGCGTTCGACTATAACGCGCTGCTGAAGGGGCCATCATTCGCACATCCGTTCGGCACAGACAGTTTTGGCCGCGATGTCCTGTCCCGTGTGATCCATGCCTATACGATCAATATGCAGATCGCCATGTTCGCGACTGTCGGCCCGTTCATCTTCGGAACGATTATAGGAGCCTATGTCGGCTATGCGGGAGGCCTTGCGGAGGCGATTTTTGGCCGTGTCGTGGACGCGGTGATCACGTTCCCGTTTCTTGTTCTCGTGATCGCGATCGTCTCGGTTCTGGGTCCTGGACTTGGCAACATGTACGTTGCCGTCGGAATTGTCGGATGGGTATTTTATGCCCGTCTCGTCGCGGCCGAGATCAAGGTACAGAAACGTCTCGACTATGCCGATGCTGGGCGGGTCATGGGATATACGCCGATGCGGATTATCTTCCGGCATCTCCTGCCCAACGCAATCACGCCGGCCGTCGTCTACTGGATGACCGATATGGCGCTGGCGATCCTTTTGGGATCCAGTCTTGGCTATCTTGGGCTTGGCGCCCAACCGCCCGCCGCCGAATGGGGCGTGCAGATCGCCGACGGCAAGAATTTCATGAGCACGGCATGGTGGATTTCTGTCTTTCCCGGCATCGCCATTGTCGTCACCGGTCTCGGTTTCAGTCTCATGGGTGATGGGCTGGCACAGCTTCTGAGGGTGCGTCGATGAGTGCAGGAATCGACACCGGCCTTGGCCTCAAGGTTCGTGGTTTGACAACGCTTTTCAATACGCCACGCGGCACAGCGGTCGCCGTTGCTGACGTTGATCTCGACGTGGGACCCGGAGAAATGGTCGGGCTGGTCGGCGAATCCGGTTCGGGCAAGAGCGTGACCCTGCGTTCGATCATGGGGCTTATCCAGGCCCCTGGCAATGTGAGCGGCAAGGTTGAATGGGGTGGGCGCGATATGGTCGCCATGCCGGCCGAAGAGCTGCGGCGCATCCGCGGCAGTGAAATCGCGATGATTTTTCAGGAGCCGATGACCGCGCTCAATCCGGTGCTGCCTGTCGGGCTGCAACTCGAGGAAAATCTCGT
>NZ_JBBNAM010000105.1:0-59376 GCF_037994425.1 Phyllobacterium sp. | reverse complement strand
TCGACGAGTTCACCGAAGAACGGGCGTTCCTTGTGAACTGCATAGAAGCCTTCTGCCTCGCGGCGGCTCATCCATACGCGCTTGGAAGCAACAATGCGAAGGCCAGCCTCTTCAAACTTCTGGGTAATGGCACCGGTGAGATTGCGACGGGTCGCGTCGGGCTTGATCATCGAGAAAGTGCGTTCAATCGCCATGGGAATAAAACCTTGTCATGAGGGAAATTGGTGGCGACCCTATAGCCGCAGGCAGGTCTTTTGCCAAGGGCTTGCTCGATATAAAGGGGACGAGGCCTCAGGCGGCCGCCGCGATTTCGTGGACAATCCCGCCATGAACGTCAAGGCATCGCTCGAACCAGTCAAGGACCGGATCGCCCTCATCGAGCAATTTGAAGGGTGTCAGCACCCTTACCCATTGGAACGCGCCGAAAACGATGTAATCGCTGAACAGCGGCTCATCTCCGCCGATGTACGGCTGCGAGTGAAACATCTTGCGCATGGGTTCGAGGCTTCGGATGAAACCGTCACGCTTGGCATCGCGGTCAGCAGCGACCTCCTCGAGCTTGCGGCCAAATATCCTCTCGCGGCTTTCACGGAAATAGGCCCGGTTCGCAGCGTCAAGCATATCATGCACCGGCATTAGGATAACGATATTGACATAGGGATGGATCGTCATCTGTGACCAGCCTTCGACGAAGCGGGCCATTGCGCGGCCGCCCTCGCCCTTGAAAAGCGACGGACGTTCCGGATGCTTGTCTTCAAGGTAAAGGGCAATCGAAAATAAATCTGCAACAACCTTTTCGCCGTCGCGGATTATCGGCACCTTTGGCCGAGTAGCCATTCTCGAGGTGCGGAATGTCACGGAAGGATATGGTATTCCGGTCGAAAGACAGACCCTTGTGCGCGAGTGACATCACCGTTTTCCAGCAATGCGGGCTGAAGGGTCGCGTTTTGTCGCCACCAACGAGTTCGTGCAGAATAATACCCATGGCAAGACGCCTTCCTTCGGATAATATGTCAGCAAGACTGACTCTTAACGGCGGAAAGTCAACGTAATGGAACAGCATTTTCGCATGTTCGCGGCCTACAACAGGTGGGCAAACGAGCGGCTCTACGCCATAGCCGCCGAGCTTGATGACGAGGAGTATCGCCGCGATATGCGCGCCTTCTTCGGATCAATGCACGGCACCCTCAATCATCTGCTCACTACCGATCGGATCTGGCTTTTCAGGTTTACCGGCGAAGGCGAAGCGCCAAAGGCTTTAGATGCGATACTCTTCAATCGACTGGACGATCTTAGAGCCGCGCGCGAAAAAGAGGATGCCCGCCTCATCGACTGGGTCAACAGGCTCGATGCCGCCGCTATTGCCGGGCGCTTCACCTATACGACAGTGAGCGACATGCGGACGATCAGCCAACGGCTTGCCCCCGCCTTGGCGCATTTGTTCAACCACCAGACGCATCACCGCGGCCAAGCCCATGCCATTTTGACCGCGCTCGGCAAGTCGGCGCCATCATTCGATCTGATCCAGTTTCAGCGGACAGAAGAGGGCCGTCCCTATTCCTGACGCCATTTTCCGGCCCTTTCGGAGCGATCTCCGATAGGACCGGCTTGCGAAAATGGCATTTCCCGTGCAAAAGCGCAGCCATGCTTATTCTCGACAATATATCCGTGCGCATGGCCGGCCGCCTGCTGATCGATCACGCCAGCCTCAATCTGCCTTCCGGCACCAAGGCCGGACTGGTCGGACGCAATGGCGCCGGCAAGTCGACGCTTTTCAAGGTCATCACCGGCGAACTCCACGCCGAGACGGGCGATTTCTCCTTGCCGAAGAATGTTCGCATCGGCCAAGTGGCGCAGGAAGCGCCGGGCACCGAGGATTCGCTCATCGAGATCGTGCTTGCCGCCGATACGGAGCGCAGCGCGCTCATGGCGGAAGCCGAGACGGCAACGGACCCGCACCGCATCGCAGATATCCATATCCGGCTCGCCGACATCGACGCGCATTCGGCGGAGGCGCGCGCCGGGGCGATCCTTTCCGGTCTCGGCTTTGATGCGGAAGCGCAAAAGCGGCCTGCCTCGTCCTTCTCAGGAGGCTGGCGTATGCGGGTGGCGCTTGCGTCGGTCCTCTTCGCTGAACCCGATCTCCTTCTTCTCGACGAGCCGACCAACTATCTCGACCTCGAGGGCACGCTCTGGCTGGAAGATTATGTCCGGCGCTATCCGCATACCGTTATCCTCATCAGCCACGACCGCGACCTTTTGAACTCATCGGTCAATGCGATCATTCACCTCGACCAGACCAAGCTGACGCTCTGGCAGGGCAATTATGACCAGTTCGAGCGACTGCGCAGCGAAGCACTCGAACTGCAACAAAAGCAGCGCACCAAGCAGGAGGCGCAGCGCAAGCACATGGAGGCCTTTGTCGAGCGCTTCCGCGCCAAAGCATCGAAGGCAAAGCAGGCGCAGTCGCGTCTGAAAGCATTGCAGAAGCTCAAGCCAATCGCCGCCGTCATCGAGGACCATGTACGTCCCTTCCATTTTCCCGAGCCGGAAAAGGTCGTGGCATCTCCGATCATCGCCATCGAACATGGCGAAGTCGGCTATACGCCGGGCAAGCCCGTATTGCGTCATCTCAATCTGCGCATCGACGCGGATGACCGCATTGCCCTCCTCGGATCGAACGGCAACGGCAAGTCGACATTGGCAAAGCTCATCGGCGGGCGCCTTCCCTTGCAAAACGGCCGCATGACCGTTGCACCCAATCTCAAGATTTCCTTCTTCGCCCAGCATCAGCTCGACGATCTTGTGCCTGAGGACAATGCGATCGAGCACGTGCGCAAATTGATGCCGGACGCGCCTGAAGCGAAAGTCCGGGCCCGTGTCGCGCAGATGGGGCTTGCGACGGTCAAGATGAACACGGCGGCCAAGGATCTCTCGGGCGGCGAGAAGGCGCGCCTGCTGATGGGGCTCGCGACTTTCCACGGCCCGAACCTGCTCATCCTCGACGAGCCAACCAACCATCTCGACATCGATAGTCGCGAAGCGCTCATGTATGCGCTCAACGATTTCGATGGTGCGGTGATCCTGATTGCCCACGACCGTCATCTGATCGAGGCGACAATGGACCGCCTCTGGCTCGTTCGCGACGGCGGTGTGGCGCCCTATGATGGCGATCTCGACGCCTATCGCTCACTGGTCCTTGCTGATGCGAAGGCCGAACGCGCGGGCAACGGCAAGATCGTTGCGGACGAGGGGCAGAAGCTCACCAAGGCCGAGCAACGCAAACTCGCGGCACAGCGACGCGAAGCGCTCAAGCCCTTGCAGAAGAAAATTCAGGAGGCCGAGGCTCAGGTCCAGCGCTTCCAGAAGAAAATCGACACGCTGCAAGCGCAACTGGCCGACCCGGTGATCTATTCGCGCGAACCCGCCAAGGCGACGCAGATCGGCAAGGAAATCGGCTATGCCAAGACCTCGCTCGCCAGGGCTGAAGAGGAATGGCTGGCGCTCTCCAGTGATTACGAAGACGCCATGGCGGAACTGGCGCAGTAGTCGCGCGAGCGCCTACGTCACCGGCGGGATGAGCGCCGTCGTATAGAGGGAGTGCAGCTTCCAGCCCAATGTTTCATAGAGCGCCCGGCCATCCGGCGTCGCGACGAGGGCTGCATGGCGAAAACCATTCTCGTGCGAGAGCGTTTCCAACTGCTTCATGATTGCACGCCCTAGCCCGCGTCGGCGGTGATTGTCATGCGTGCGTATGCGATCGTAGACTGCAAGCTCGCCGGGAAACGCAATGCGTCCGGTTGCAGCTACCTCGCCGGCGGAATCCAGAATGTTGAGAAGCGTCACGCCAGCGTCGAGTTCCTGGCTGGAGAAGCTGTACCCATCGGCCAAGCCTGCACTGCCACCGGACATTTCTCCGGAAAGCAGCATCATGTATCCCGGGGCTTCAATCCGCCAATGCGCCGGCAGATGCGGTCGAACCAATTCGGGGGGCGCGCAAACCTTCAAGAATACGAATGGCTCGGATATCGTCTCGGCCTGTTGGCGGACCTGATCGGAATAGGCGGCAAAGACGTGCCGCCGCTTCTGGTCGGGCAAGCCGACCTCAATGCGGTAACCGCCATTTTCGAAAACCGGCGCCGCCACTTGCCGTGTCAGCGCCCATCCCTTCACCCAGGTCCCGACAATCGCGGGATCGGCTTTCAAATCATTCTCATCGCTTGTCATCCGCAATCTATAGCGGCTTGTGCATTTCAGTCGCCAGCAGATTTTTTCTACGCAGCGGCAGAGCAAACCCCGCAATCATCGCACCAAGTCCAATGATCGCCGAAACCGAGAATATCATGATCGTCGCGTCGCGCAGGGCGTCGGGCGTCGCCGCCTCTGGATAGCCCGATGCATTGGCGACAAGACCGGCCACGGCCGCGCCAATCGCATAACCTGCCGATTGCAGGGTCGGGAGCAGCGCGGAAGCGCGATCGCGCTCGCCGCTTCGGGCAGCTTCCATGACATTCTGGCTGAGAAAGCCCCAGCTCACGCCAAAGCCGGTGCCGATGCTCATCTGGCCCAGCATCACGACGAGCGGAACATCAAGCGAGAAACCGACAACGATCACGGAGAGCCCGGCAACAAGCAGCGCTGGTCCAAGTCGAATCATGAAGGCACGGCGGGTGGGACTCTGGATATTTGCGATGAGGATCGCGCAAGTGCTCCAGGCAATGGCGAAGGTCGCATTAAAGGCGCCTGCTTTCGTCGGACCGTAGGACCAGAGATCCTGAAGCGTCATCACCAGGTAAACCGAAGTCGATGCTTGCGCCACCGGCATCAGGAGCACGACCCAAAGGCCAATACCAACCGTCGAGTTCAGGGCAATATATGTTGGTAAGGTACACCCATGCAGGATCGCACGACAAACCGCATGCTCTATTCGCTCAAAGTGGCTGGGCCGCAGACCGCCGCCGCATTGGCGAACCGCCTGGATGTCACGGCCGTAGCTGTCCGTCAAATGCTGGGACGGTTGCAAGATGATGGCTTCGTCGCGTTCGAGGATAGCCGCGAGAGCGTTGGCCGGCCCAAGCGCTTCTGGCATTTGACCGATACCGGCAATGCGCAATTTCCCGACAACCATGCCGGCCTCACCACTGATCTACTGACGTCGGTTTCGGCAGTATTTGGCGAGACCGGCCTCGACCGGCTGATCTCACATCGCGAGCAAGCGACGCTGAGCCAGTATCGCACCGCCCTCGATCCGATCTCGTCCATCGAAGAGAAGGTTGAACTGCTGGCCTTGATCCGCTCAGCGGAGGGCTATATGGCCGAATCCCGCCGAGAGTCGAACGGCGACATGATCCTCGTTGAGAACCACTGCCCGATCTGTGTCGCCGCCAATGCCTGCCAGAAACTATGCAGGTCTGAGCTTGAGGTATTCCAGGCGGCGCTTGGTCCTGACGCAACGATCGAACGATATGAACACATACTGAAGGGCGCCCGGCGTTGCGCCTATCGGATCAGGCCCAGGGCGAATGATGAGGCTCAACTGGCAATGAAACTATAGAGCATGGGGCTCATATACGTGTTTCCAGTTCGCCAGTAATCCCGCAAAGGGCCACCCTCGCATTCGAATCCGAGCCGTGTCACCAGCCTGATCGACGGTGCATTGTCCGGATGGATGATGGCCACAAATCGCCGTATTTTGAGATTGTCGACGCAATGGGTCATCAGTCCCTGCACCGCTTCACGCATCAACCCGCGCCCATGCCATTGTGCATTGAGAATATAACCGATCTCAAGACGGTGGTTCCGCGCCTCGCGGTGGTGATAATTGACCATGCCGATGCACTCATCGGTTTTGGAATCAGCCACCGCCCAGGCAAGCGAATCGTAGGGCGACGTCGTCTTGGAAAGGATGCGAACCCAGCGCCGCGTTTCATCCATGTTTTCGCAGGCGACGAAATCCCAGTAGCGCATTAGCCGCTCATTGCCGAGGCAGGCGTGGAGACCGCGGTCGTCGCGGGGCTCGAACTGACGCAAGCGCAGTCGCTTCGTGACGATTGTCGGAAACGATGGGTCCATTATCGGCCCCACTTCGGTTGTGGCGGCACCTTTTCATCGGTTTTACGGCCTCGCGAGCGAATGAGGCCGAAAATGCCAATGGCGATCAAGGCGACGCCACCGGACACAATGCGCCAATCGATGGCCCGTGCCCCGCGGCGGAGGATCAGGTCGACCCCCGCGACCTCAAGCCCGTCATAGTCGCCGGGCCCGATCGTGAACGTGTAGTTGCCGGGCTCTATCGGGTCGATATCGCCGATGCTTTCCCGATAGACCTGCGGCCCCTGCGGCGAGCCCTTGTTGGCGACCCTCGCGTTCAGATAATCCAAAGTGTTGACGACAACGTCCTTGCCTTCCCGGGTCACGACTGCCGTAAGCGCAGTTCGTCCCTGTGTTGGCACGAAGTTTCGTAATGGCTGCATGTCGACAAAGGCTCGGACCGGTGCGTCCTTGGAGTCGAGTCTGACTGTGATCGGCTTGTAAGGGCCTGGCCGATCGTAAACACGCCACGACCCTATTTCCTCACCGGAGAAATTGGTCGTTGCCCAAGGATAAGCCACTCCGAGCACAATGCCGGCCAACAAAATTAGGAGCAGGATCAATCGCATCGAAACGCGCTCACGCTTTCTTCTCCCACCGTCCCTCGGCATTTTGCTGCCAGTAGGTCAGCGTATGCCCCTCGGCCTTCAAGGCCTTCCACTGTGCCCTCGCCTGCTCGAGCTGCTGCTGGTCGTGGCCATCGAACATGAGCACCAGCCGGTCGTATTTCTCGACATTGCGTGGCGTTGCACCGTCAACGAGAAATCGCACCGTTGCACCGTTCGGATTACCATCGCCGGTCGTCAGAATGATCGGCTGCTCCTCCGGATACGGCTCCTGATCGGTGGCATGTGCCAGAAAGGACGCCTCGGACCACGTCCATAAATGGTTGTCCAGGCTGTCGCGACGCTCCTCCGACCCCGTCTGGATCACCACCTTCCATTGACGGGCGAGCGACCGCTCGATCAGGCCGGGAAGCGCGTTTTCGAGCGTCGATTCCGTCAGGTGGTAGAACAGGATTTCAGTCATTGGATCTCGGTGATCAGAATTTCGTATGTTTCGAACGGGTGAGCGCCATGACCGGCAACGTTCGAACACTATTCCACCATTCACGCAAGCGCGGCTGTTCGTCAATGAGCTTCGACCCGGCAGGTACACTATCGGTCGCGGCAAGCACGCTCGCGAGATAGAACGTCGCCAAGGTAAAGTCAGTAAACCCGGCACCAGGCGATGCGCTGACGAAGCCCGCCACAACACGGAGCACATGGCGCCCTTCATCAATGCTTTCACGCGAAGGTTGCTGGCCCTCGCGCCACCACAGCGGGACATAAATGCCCCAGACAAGCGGCCGATAGGCGTAATTATCGACGATACGCATCAGCTGGCGCATGCGCGCCGCCGTTTCCGCATCTGCGGGCGTCAAGCTCGCCGATCTTACCGTCGCGTCGATATAGTGGACGATAGCGTCCGTCTCATAGAGCCGTACGCCATCGACATCTATTGCCGGGATGCGCTTGAATGGGTGCCGAAGATCATAGTCCTCCGGCAGTGCGTCCCCTTCGAACGGATCGGCTTCGACAAGCGTGAACTCGACCTCCTTCGCATGCAGGACGAGCCGCACGATCCGGGTGTAAACGCTTTCATCCAAACCGTAGAGTGTGACCTCCACCGGACTTACCCCTCGAAATTGTCCCTGACCAGACGGTCGAGAAGCCGGACGCCGAAGCCTGAGGCCCAGGACTGGCTATATTCTGTCGTCGGCGAACCCATGGCGGTACCGGCAACGTCGAGGTGAGCCCACGGCGTATCGCCGACAAAGCGCTGCAAAAATTGCGCGGCAATGATCGCACCGCCATGACGCCCGCCAATGTTCTTCATGTCGGCGTTCTTGGTGTCGATCAGCTTGTCGTATTCGTCACCAAGCGGCATCCGCCAAAGTTTCTCGCCCGTTGCCTCGCCCGCATCGAAAAGCTGTGCGGCCAGGGTATCGTCATTCGAAAACAGTCCGGCACGATAGGTACCAAGCGCCACCATTATAGCGCCGGTCAGTGTTGCGAGGTTGATCATGAACTTCGGGCTGAACCGGTCGTTGCAATAGTAAAGGGCATCGGCAAGCACCAGTCGCCCTTCCGCATCGGTGTTCAGCACCTCGATCGTCTGGCCGGACATCGAGGTTACAATATCGCCCGGACGCTGCGCGTCGCCGTTCACCATGTTTTCGACAAGGCCGATGATGCCAACGGCATTGACCTTGGCCTTGCGCGACGCGAGGGCATGCATGAGACCGGTCACTGCGGCAGCGCCGCCCATATCGCCCTTCATTTCATCCATGCCGGCGGCCGGCTTGATGGAGATACCGCCGGAATCGAAAGTCACGCCCTTGCCGACGAAGGCGATCGGCTTCTCCTTCCCCTTGCCGCCATGCCACTCCATGATCGCAAGGCGCGCCGGCCGAACAGAGCCCTGCGCCACGCCGAGAAGCGAGCCCATGCCGAGCTTCTTCATATCCTTCTCGCTAAGAATTTCGACCTTCACGTCGAGCTTCTTCAACTCCTCGACCCGCTCGGCAAACTCCACGGGTCCAAGAATGTTGGCCGGTTCGTTCACGAGGTCACGGGCTAGAGTTACGCCGACGGCAACGGCGTCAGCGTCCGAGAAGGCCTTTTTCGCGGCTTGGGGATCGGAAACATGGATGGTGATGTTTGCCGCTGACTTGCTCTCTTTCGCCTCGTCGTCGCCCTTGCCCTTCTTGGTCTTGTACTTGTCGAACGCATAGGAGCGCAGGACCATGCCAAGGGCAAATTCTGCGGCGTTCTCGGCTGAAATGTCTGTGCCCTGCAGGGCGAGGATCACCGAGACATCCTTTGCCTTACCCAGTTTCGAGAATGCCGCGCCCCCGATCTTCAGCCAGTCATCGGCCTTGAGCTTGGCTGGATCCCCTACTCCGACGAGGACGAGACTTTCAAGTTCGCCCGCAGGCGCAACCGTTGATAGCGTCGCCGCGAGTTTTCCCTTGAAATCCGAGACATTGATGATACGCGATAGCAGTGCCGGCCCGACGACAGATTCGGCCTCTGCAGCGGCTTTGCCCTCTGCGGCAACAAGCAAGATCGCAGTGCCCTTTTCGACGGCTGCATATTTTGCGAAACTGATGGATGGGCGTTTGGACATGGTATCTCCAGATCGAACAAAAATGTGATTATTCTATTCACCAGAGCTGGTGAAAGAAGGGGTGGTTGCAAAGAGCGTTGACTAACACCTTGTTAACCAGCTTTCTTCGCCTATTTTTAGCCAAGCCTGACTAGAGTGAACATATGTCGGGTTTGTTGAACATGTAACGGGTTCGTCCCATAGTGCGGCAAAAATAATGCCATGTAGCCCATGGCATGGATTGAACAGCCGGTTGTTTGCGGCCGGTCGGTCGAACAAGGTGGCGGAACTCTTTGTGCGAAACATGACATGCGCCTGATTGAGATATATATCTTGCGACGGATCGTCGTCATGTTTTTTTCCGTTCTGCTCTCGGCGGTCGGTATTACATGGATCGTTCAGGTTCTTAACCGCATCAACTTCCTGACCACCAGCGGGCAAAGTTTCCTCTACATCCTGAAATTCAGTTCAAACCTTCTCCCCGCGGCTTTTCCGATCGTGATGCCCTTCGCTCTTGTAATCGCCGTAGCGCAGACGCTTTCGACCATGAATCAGGATTCGGAACTTGTCGTCATCAACGCTGCGGGTGCGCCACGTTCAGCCGTCATCCGTCCTGTGCTGCTCTTTGCCGTGGTCATTTCAGCCGCATCTTTCTTGATCAACAATTTCATCGTCCCCTACTCATCGATGAATATGCGGCAAATGGTGGCCGAGGCACGCACCGACGTCATCAACCTCGTCGTGCAACAGGGGACCTTCAAGGAAATCGACAAGGACCTTTACCTCCAAATCGAAAACCGCGATGCGAATGGCGCGATCAAGGGTCTCTTCGTTTCAGACTCCCGCGATAAAACAACCGACCTTATCTATTACGCCAAGGACGGCCTGGTATTCGATACGGGCGAGCAGAACCTGTTGATCATGAAGGATGGTGAGATCGATCGCCGTGATGTCCAGACGGGCAACGTCTCGATCATCAAGTTCAATACCTATGCGCTCGATCTTGCGGCAATGCTGCCGGCGGACGACGATAACGTCACGCTTTTCCCGAAGGACCGGCCACTGACCTATCTCCTGAGTCCCGATCCCAATGACAAGTATTTTCAGCAGCACCCGCTGCGCTATCAGTCCGAGCTTAACAAACGCCTGACAGACTGGATGTATCCGATTGTTTTTGCCTTGATTTCGCTCGCCGCCGCTGCGGATTCGCGTTCGCACCGCGAAGCCAGGGTTTCGGCATCGTTTACCGCGATCACACTGAGTCTCATCGCCTTCTGGCTTGGATATTCGGCCGGACTAAGTAGCGACAAGAATGCCTCGGTGCTGCCCTTGCTGTTCGCCTTCCCGATTGGCGCGGCAATTTTGGCGACCTATGCCCTCGCCACCAATCGCCAGATCGGCGTGCCGGTAAAATGGAGTAACTGGGTTCGCGATTTCTTTGCAGCCCCCCAGTCTGCCTTTGCCGGTGCCGGGGCCAAGTTTTTCCGTCGCGGGCGTGGAGGGCGTAGCTCATGATCGGCTGGACACTCGGGCGCTACTTCTTCCTGCGCTATGTGCAGATCACGATGTACTTCCTGCTTGGCAGCTTTGCGCTCGCCTTGATCCTCGACTTTACCGAGCTGTCCGGCAAGCTGTCGTCCCTGCCAGACTATTCGGCGATTCAGGCCTTTGGCCTTTCAGCGATGCGTGTTCCCTACATCATGCAGCAGGTGTTTCCCTTCCTTGCACTGTTTGCCGCGATGGCAACGCTGATTTCGCTGAACCGAAAATATGAGCTGGTCGTGGCGCGCTCCGTGGGAGTCTCCGCCTGGCAGTTTCTCCTGCCCGCCTGTACCGGGGCGCTTCTGTTTGGCCTTGTGGCAATTCTGGTCGTCAATCCCTTGGCCGCATGGGGCTTCGACCGGAGCGAGCAAATCACGGCGAATTGGCGCGCTGGAAAAGCCAATGACGTGTCGGCCGATCGGGTACCCTGGCTGCGGCAGAAAACAGAGGACGGGGAGACCATCATCGGGGCGAAATCGGTCGTCAATCGTGGGTTGCGTCTCGTCGACGCGACGTTCATCCGCCTCGACAAGAATCAGGACATTCTGGAGCGTCTCGACGCCAAGGTCGCCGACCTCGAAGATGGCTATTGGAAACTCAGCAACGTCACCAAATTCGTCCTTGGCTCGACGCCTGTCTCACAGGATGAGGTTCGAATCCCGACGCATCTTCGCCCTGAATTCGTTGAAGAAAGCCTCGCGAGACCCGAGACGATTCCTTTTTTTGAGCTGCGTAACAAAATTGCCGCAGCTCGTTCATTTGGCTATCCAGCCAACGCTTTTGACATGCATTTCCAGTCTTTGCTGGCTTTGCCGGCTCTGCTGATGGCGATGACTTTGATCGCTGCAACCGTTTCGTTGAAATTTGTTCGATTTGGACAATCGGGGACGATGATTCTGGGTGGCGTCCTTGCGGGCTTCGTGCTTTATGTCGTCACTGTTGTGGTCAAGGCATTCGGGAACGCTGGATTCGTCCCGCCTTTCGTTGCCGCATGGACACCTGTGCTGATTGCGACATTTTTTGGGGTCTCCTTTTTATTGCACAAGGAGGATGGTTAGAGTGGGATTGAATGTAACGCGCTCGGTATTGCCGACGTGGTTCGCACGGCTTGCGTGCGGAACAGCGGTATTATGCCTTGCGGGCGGGATTTCGCTCCCAGCCTATGCCCAGATGGGCGGCGCCGATGCGCTAACCGGTAATGTCCAGACGAATCCGAATGCGCAATTGCTGCTGGAATCGGATGAGCTCGTCTATGACATCAATGCCAAGACGATCTCCGCCGTCGGCGGCGTGCAGATCGACTATGACGGCAACAGGCTCGTCGCGCGCCAGGTTACCTACGACGAGAAGACCGGGCGCCTCAAAGCCATGGGCAAGGTCGAACTCGTCGAGAAGGACGGCAATCGCATCTATGCTGAAAATCTCGACATCACCGACGATTTCCGCGAAGGCTTCGTCAATACCCTGCGCGTGGAAGCCGCGGACAATACCCGCTTTGCTGCGGAAAGCGCCGAACGTATCGGCGGCGAACTGACCACCTTCAACAACGGTGTCTATACGGCGTGCGAGCCCTGCCGCGCCAAGCCGGACCGACCGCCGCTCTGGCAGGTTCGCGCCCAAAAAATCGTCTGGAACGGCAAGAAGAAGACCATTCGCTTCGAGCGCGGACGCTTCGAGATGTTCGGCATGCCGTTGGCGTACCTTCCGTCATTTGAGATTGCCGACCCGACGGTGAAGCGCAAGAGCGGCTTCCTCATGCCGAGCTATCAGCATGAGAGCGAGCTCGGTTCCGGAATCACCGTTCCATACTTCTGGGCCTTGGCGCCCAATTACGATCTGACGACGACGGGCACGTACTATACCAAACAGGGGTTCCTCGGCGACGTCGAATGGCGGCACAGGCTGGCCAACGGCGCCTACACCATCAGGCTCGCTGGTATCAGCCAGCAGGATCCGGGCACTTTCTCCGACAGTGAGCCGGAAGATCAGAAAACGAACCGTGGCATGATCGGTTCTACTGGCGCGTTCCAGATCAATCCGCGCTGGTCCTATGGCTGGAACGCCATGGCCCAATCCGACAAGTCCTTTGCCTATCGCTACGGGATTGAAGGGTATTCGGCCTATAACATCACCGATCAGATTTACCTGACCGGTCTCAACGACCGCAACTATTTCGACGCACGGCTGTATCGCTTCCATGTGCAGGAAAGTATTCCGGATGAGAATCCAGACGGGACGCCGAACGGTTCTTCGCAGCCGAAGCAGCCCTATGTCCTGCCGGTCGTCGATTACGCTTACTACCTGCCGCAATCCGTAGCAGGGGGTGAGCTCAGTTTCGACGTGAACTTGCAAAATTTGCATCGCAATGAGGAAGACGGGACGACACCCATCGGCCTGACCCGTGCCGGCTACCTTTCCGGCATTGAGGGAAATGACGGCCGTATCACCGGTGAAGCCGAATGGAAACGCGCATTCATCGCCGACAATGGCTTGGTCATTACACCAATTCTCGCGCTCCGCGCCGATGGAATGTATGTCGACTCCGACTCAATCGGCGTGACCAGGTCCGAGGCCTTTCGCGGAATGGCGACGGCTGGCATGGAGACCAAATGGCCGATCCTGTTCTCAAGCACGAGTTCCACGCATATTCTCGAGCCCACCGCGCAGCTCTTCGTGCGCAATGATGAGCCCTACAATGGCGAGATGCCGAACGAAGATGCCCAGAGCTTTGTTTTCGATGCATCGAGTCTCTTCGACCGTGACAAATACTCCGGCTATGACCGGATCGAGGGTGGCACGCGCGCCAACCTTGGTGTGCGTTATTCCGGGACCTTTAATAATGGCTGGTCACTCAACGGCATCGCCGGGCAGTCCTTTCAGCTTGGTGGCCTGAACTCCTTTGCCGGACCCGATTTCGTCAATGCCGGCGCTGAGTCAGGCCTTCAATCGGCGCGCTCGGATTATGTTGCAATGATCGGCGCCAATCGCGGCGGCTTCACGCTTACGACCGGTGGCCGGTTCGACAAGGAGACGTTTGAAGTTCGTCGCGCCGAAGTTGCCAGCACCGAAACCGGCAAGTATGGCGCGCTCTTCGTGAAATACGCATTCATCGACGCGCAGCCGACCTATGGCTTCGAGGACGATCGCCACGAGGCAACAGTCGGCGGATCGTTGAAGATGACACAGAACTGGCGTCTTTTGGGCGCCGGCACCTATGACATCTTCCATGAAGCGCTCGTCAAGCGCACGGCCGCCCTCGCCTACGACGATGAATGTTTCACCTATGTGATGTATTATCAGCAGGAGCAGCCCATCACATCGACGGGCGACAAGGGCGACGAGACCACCAAGTTCGGCTTCAATATCTCGTTCCGGACGCTGTGGGAATTTGGCAAGCCGGTTGATATCGGCGGCATCTGATCGCTCGCATGACTGGCTGACGTGCGGCTAGTCATGCTTTTGCCTTAGTAGAGCGACAATAGAGTGACACGAGAACCAATAAGACTACCATCCATTCGGCAAGAATGGCCTATGATCGGATATAGTGGAATGATGGCGAGGAAACATATTCTTGTAGCAGCTATTGCTACCGCTTTGAGCTCTGCTCTCTTGGGCGGCATAACGTTGCCGGCTGCTGCGAGCGAAGTCAAAGTTATCGTCAACGGCATCCCGATCACCGATTACGATATTTCCAAGCGCGCAGCGTTTTTGAAACTGCAGAAGAGGAAGGGCAACCTCAATCAGGAAGCACGGGATGACCTTACGACGGAAGCGCTCAAGCGGCAGGAATTGAAACGGCTCAATCTTCTCGTTTCCGACGGCGAAGTAAACGACGCCTATGCGCGTTTTGCTACCAACAACAAAATGTCGATCGATCAGCTCAATACGATTCTCGACAAGGCCGGTGTTACGCCCACCCACTTCAAGGAATTTATCCGCATTCAGATGAGCTGGGGCCGTGCGCTTTCCACTCGAAATCGTTCCCAGGGCGGTGTGCGCGTATCCGAGCAGGATGCGGTCCAGCGCATGCTCAAGGACGGCGGCAAGAAGCCGGTTTCGACGGAATACCAGTTGCAACAGGTGATTTTCGTGGTTCCTGCCAACAATCGCGGCATCATTGCCAAGCGACGCGGCGAAGCAAATGCCTTGCGTGCCCGCTTCAACGGCTGCAACACGACGCGCGATATAGCCAAGGGTACGCTCGACGTGACCGTGCGTGATCTCGGCAAGTTCGTCGAGCAGGAATTGCCGCCGGAATGGTCGAAGCAAGTCATCGCGACCCCCGTCGGCCAAGCGACGACGACGCTCGATACGGATAAGGGCGTTGAATTTCTCGGCGTTTGCTCCTCGCGGCAGGTGTCTGACGACCGCGTCGCTCGTATGGTGTTTTCGCAAGAGGCTGCGGAGGCATCCGGTGACGGCAAGAAGGATGCCACGGCCGAAGCAGTCGACAAGAAATACATCGAGGAATTGCGCAGCAAGGCGAAAATCGTCAACGAATGATCGGATTGCACGCGCATGAATGCCGCACTCGCCGTTAGTTCCGGTGATCCGTCGGGCATTGGACCCGATATTTCCATTGCAGCGTGGCTCTTGCGTGAACAGATGCACGTTCCCGCATTCTTCCTCCTTGCCGATCCAGATCTCATTCGCGCGCGAGCCGAGAGGTTGGGAGTTGACCTTGTGCTGGAGCTCGCGACCCCGAAAACGGCTGCGAAAACCTTCGAACGGGCGCTGCCGGTCGTGCCGCTCAGGAACCAGCAGATTGACAAGCCCGGCGTACCCCTTGTTGCAAATGCAGCGGCGACGATTGAGGCCATCGAGCGCGCCGTGGGCCTGACGCTTGCCGACGACGCCCATGCGGTCGTCACTTGCCCAATTGCCAAGAAACCGCTCTACGAAGCTGGATTCAAGTATCCCGGACACACCGAATTTCTTGCTCATCTCGCCAGTCAACATCTCGGCCATCCGGTAACCCCGGTCATGATGCTGGCGGGACCCGAACTGCGCGCGGTTCCGGTCACCATCCACATTGCACTGAGCAAGGTCGCGTCGCTGCTCGATACGGCCACGATCCTTAACGTTTGCCGCATTACTGCTCGCGCGTTAAAAAGCCAGTTCGGAATTACAAATCCCCGGCTGGCAATTGCCGGGCTCAACCCCCATGCGGGCGAAGGTGGCAGCATGGGCGTGGAGGACGAGACGATCGTCCGTCCAGCGGTCGAAACACTGCGCAGCGAAGGGATCGACGCGCGAGGGCCACTTCCCGCCGATACCATGTTCCATGCCGCGGCCCGAGCCACCTATGATGCTGCCATTTGCATGTATCACGATCAGGCGCTGATCCCTGTCAAGACGCTGGGTTTCGATGACAGCGTGAATGTTACACTTGGCTTACCTTTTGTCCGCACATCACCGGACCACGGCACGGCCTTCGACATAGCCGGCACGGGAAAGGCCAAACCTGACAGCCTGATCGCTGCATTGCGGCTGGCCGGCGAGCTTCACTCCAGGCGCCTACAACAGAAGCGCCCGGCCGCATGAGCATAGACAGCCTCCCCCCACTGCGGGATGTCATTGAACGCCATGGCCTCATGGCGAAGAAATCGCTCGGCCAAAACTTCCTGCTCGATCTCAATCTGACTGCCAAGATTGCGCGCCAGGCCGGCGATCTGGCCGGGCGGACTGTCATCGAGGTCGGCCCAGGTCCTGGGGGACTCACGCGCGCGCTGCTTGCGCAAGGCGCCAATGTCGTCGCAATCGAACGCGACGAGCGCTGCCTGGCCGCCCTTGCGGAAATAGGCGACCACTATCCCGGCGCGTTGAGGGTGATACCCGGTGATGCGCTGGAGGTCGATTTCAGAGAACTGGCGAATGGCCGCGAGGTAAAGATCGTTGCTAACCTTCCCTACAATGTCGGCACGCAGTTGCTGGTCGGCTGGCTGCTCAGCGAGCCCTGGCCACCCTTTTATGCGTCGCTGACCCTGATGTTCCAACGCGAGGTGGCCGAGCGGATCGTGGCGCGACCGGGCTCCGACGCTTACGGACGCCTCGGCGTTCTAGCCGGGTGGCGAACCGAAGCGAAAATCACGTTCGACGTCCCCCCGCAGGCGTTCACTCCGCCGCCCAAGGTGACATCATCGGTCGTTCACCTCGTCCCGCGACAGTCACCATTTGCCTGCGATGCGGCAACACTCGGCCGTGTTACGCAGGCAGCATTCGGACAGCGCCGCAAGATGCTGCGACAGAGCATCAAGCCGCTTGGCGGCGAGGCACTGCTTCAGAAAGTGGGAATCGATCCGACACGCCGCGCGGAAACCCTCTCGATCGAAGAATTCGTTGCGCTGGCAAATGTCGTTTGAGCGAGGCTAAAGCTTTTCTTCGAGCAGGCCGCTCACGAAGTCGAAGAGGCCCGGGCAACGGTCCCGCCGCAGCCGTTCCGCAATGACAATCGACTGAACTTGATGAAATGCCTCGTCGAGGTCCTCGTTGACGACGACATAGTCGTAGGAACGCCAGCGTTCGATCTCGTTGCGCGCATTGCGCAGGCGCATTTCGATGACATCTTCCGTATCCTCGGCGCGACGGTGCAGACGCTGCTTCAAATGGGCCATGGACGGTGGAAGGATGAAGATGCTCACGACGTCACCCTTCATCTTTTCCTGCAGTTGCAAGGCGCCCTGCCAGTCGATGTCGAAGAGCATGTCTTGACCATCCGCCAGGGCATTTTCGGCCGCTTCCCGCGGCGTCCCGTAAAAATTGCCGTGAACTTCCGCCCATTCGATCAGCGCGTCACTGTCGCGCAAGCGTTCGAATTCACGCACCGAGATGAAGTGGTAATGCACTCCGTCGATCTCGCTGGCGCGGCGCGGCCGCGTGGTCACGCTGATCGAGAGTGAGAGTTTCAGTCCTGCATCATTGAGCAACAACCGGGCGAGCGTTGATTTTCCCGCACCCGAAGGAGACGACAGGACCAGCATGAGACCGCGTCTTTTGATGCTGTTGAACATGATTACTCCAGATTCTGAATTTGCTCGCGCAATTGATCCACAACGGCCTTCAGGTCAAGTCCAATTGTCGTGATCGATGCCGCATTCGCCTTGGAACAGAGTGTGTTTGCCTCGCGGTTGAACTCCTGCGTGAGGAAATCGAGCTTGCGCCCGACGCCGTTACCTTCTTTCAGCAGCGCGCGCGCCGATGCAACATGCATTTCCAGCCGGTCGAGCTCCTCCTGGATGTCTGCCTTGGTGGCAAGAAAGGCGGCTTCCATGTGGAGCCGTGCCTCATCGAGCGTTGGTGCCGCATCGAGCAGAAGCGCGACCTGAGAGGCAAGCCGGGCACGTATGGCATCGGGCGAGCGGCTCGGATCAAGTCGCGCCTGCTGCACCAGCATCTCTATTGTTGTGATCTGGACCCTCAGTATCTCGCCAAGCGCCTTGCCCTCAGCCTGGCGATTGTGCGCGAGTTCGATGAGCGTTTCGTCGAGCACTGCAAGAACGGCGCTCTCGAGTTCACTCTGGTCGCCTGGCGCAATCACGTCCTGCGGCACGTCGAGCACCCCGCGCAACGCCATCAAACCCTCCGGTGTCGAAGGCGCAAGACCATATTCTTCGCGCAGATGTGCCGCGATGGAGGCCAATTCCTTCAGGAGCGTTTCATTGAGAAGGGTCCGGCCTGTGCTGACGATTCGATCGACGGTCAACGCAGCCTGAAAATTGCCGCGCTTGAAATGCTGCGCGAAAAAATTGCGCGCTTTCTGCTCAATCGACTCGAGCCCAGTCGGCAGCCGAAACCGCACGTCCAGGCCCTTGCCATTCACCGATTTGATCTCCCAGGAAATCTGTGCGCCGGCAGTATTGCGGAGGTGACGGGCAAATCCCGTCATGCTTTGCAGTGACATTGTTCCCCCTGGAGTCCGGCTTCAAATCGGGCTCTTCAGTTTAGTTGCTGCTGTCGACGTCCGTTGTGGCGTTCTTGTCGCCTGTCGCAGCCTTGGCGGCTTCATCCAGGCGATTCTTCTCGACCTCGCGCCAGCGCTTCACATTATCATTGTGTTCTTCAAGCGTCGCAGCAAATACGTGCCCGCCGGTGCCATCGGCAACGAAATAAAGCTCGTTGGTATGCGATGGATGGGCAACAGCCTCGAGTGCATCGCGGCCGGGGTTGGCGATCGGGCCGGGCGGCAATCCATTCACCGTGTAAGTGTTATAGGGCGTCGGCTGTTCCAGGTCTGACTTGAGGATCGGACGGTCAGCAGGCTTGCCCTTGCCGCCAAAAAGACCATAGAGGATCGTTGGATCCGACTGCAGGCGCATTTTCTTGTTGAGGCGGTTGATGAAGACGGCGGCAACGCGCGGGCGTTCATCGGCCTTTCCGGTCTCTTTCTCGACGATGGAAGCGAGGGTTACGAACTCATCGATCGTCTTCAGCGGCACGTTAGGATCGCGGCGTTCCCAAATGTCCTCGACAAGCCTCTTCTGGTCAGCCTGCATTTTCTTCACGATCTCTTCACGCGTCGTGCCACGTGAGAAGCGCATGGTATTGGCAAAGAGCGATCCTTCTGCTGGCAACACGGCCGGGAGATCGCCCGTCAGAACATCGTCCTCGCGGATACGCTCGAAAATTTGCTCGACGGTCAGGCCTTCAGGGATAGTCAGGGAATGAAGAACCGACTTGCCACTGCGCAGCAGCTCCATGATCTCGTGCATGGAAGCGCCGGCCTTGATCTCATATTCGCCGGCTTTCATGTCGTTCTGATAGCCATAGGCGCGCACGGCATATTTGAACACACGCGCATCTGAAATGATGCCCCGGCGTTCAAGCCCGTCAGCAATCTCAGCAAAACCGGTACCGCTCTTTACAACGTAGTTGGTTGTAACCTCGGTAGGTCCCGCCTCGTTGAAGGCTATCTTGCCGAAATACACCGCAGCAGCAGCGGCCAAAACGACGAGTACGACCAGCGAGAGAAGAAAATTCGCAAACACGACAATCTGACTGCGGGCGCGGCGCGAGCGTTTTTTCGGCGCAGGCGGCGGCGTGCCCGGCTCAGGACGCAAAGCCTCGGAAGCCGATTGCGGGACAATCGGCTTACGTGCCGGCGGGTTGCCGGCGTTTGCGTCTCCAGATTGTTGATCTGAGCTCACTCAAGCACCTCTTGATATCCTTTGCTCTAGGGTCAGGACCTAAAGGCGGTAGAATCGATTGCGAATATGGCGAAAGCGCGAATGAGCGCCCCCGCCATGCTTCCATCACTGTTGATAACGCCGCAGTACGAGCGAGGCGTTCGTGCCGCCGAAGCCGAAGGAATTGGACAGGGCAATATCGATCTTGCGTTCGCGCGGCTTTTGCGGAACGAGATCGATCCTGGTTTCCTTCGACGGCTTGTCCAGGTTGATCGTAGCAGGCGCAATGTTGTCACGAATGGCCAATGCGCAGAACACTGCCTCCGTCGAACCTGCCGCGCCGAGAAGGTGGCCAATCGACGATTTCGTCGAAGACATCGAAATCTTCGACGCGGCATCGCCGACAACGCGCTCGACCGCACCAAGCTCGATAGTATCAGCCATCGTCGAGGTACCATGCGAATTGATATAGTCGACGTCGTTGGGTGTGATACCAGCGCGCTTCAAGGCCATTTCCATGCAGCGCTGCGCACCTTCGCCGTCTTCAGAGGGGGCGGTAATATGGAAGGCGTCGCCGGAAAGACCATAGCCTATGATTTCGGCATAAATCTTCGCTCCGCGGGCCAGCGCATGTTCCAGCTCTTCGAGAACGACAACGCCTGCGCCCTCGCCCATGACGAAGCCATCACGATCCTCGTCATACGGCCGCGAAGCGGCCGTGGGATCATCGTTGCGGGAAGTGGACAAGGCCTTGCAGGCAGCAAAGCCGGCAAGCGAAATGCGGCTGACTGGCGATTCTGTGCCACCAGCCACCATCACGTCGGCGTCGCCGAAGGCAATCAGACGGGAAGCATCGCCGATTGCGTGCGCACCGGTCGAGCAGGCCGTAACAACAGCATGGTTGGGGCCACGCAGCTTGTGCTTGATGGAAACGTGGCCGGAAGCGAGGTTGATCAGGCGGCCCGGGATAAAGAACGGCGAGATACGCCGCGGACCCTTGTCGCGAAGCGTATAACCCGCCTCGACAATACCCTCCAGTCCGCCAATGCCGGACCCGATCAGCACGCCTGTGCGAATTTGATCCTCATCGCTCTCCGGCGCCCATTTGGCGTCGGCAAGTGCCTGATCGGCGGCGGCTACGGCGTAGATAATGAACGGATCGACCTTGCGCTGCTCCTTGGGTTCCATCCAATCATCCGGATTGAACGTCCCATCTGAGCCGTCGCCCACCGGAATCCGGCAGGCGATCTTGCAGGGCAGATCATCAACTTCGAATTCCGTGACAAGCCGTGCCCCACTTTGCCCGGCAAGCAGCCGAGACCAGGTGGCTTCAACACCGGATGCGAGAGGAGACACCAGCCCAAGGCCGGTTATGACAACACGCCTCATGGCCGATCCTTCAATGTCATATGCAACATGATTATTTCCGGCTCCACGCATGAACGAGGAAGGCAGAACACCTTACATCACCATCCGCGCGGTGGCGAGCCGAACGAAAATCAGGCCTGTGCCTTGTCGATGAACTTGACCGCATCGCCGACAGTCAGAATCGTCTCAGCAGCATCGTCGGGGATCTCGACGCCGAATTCTTCTTCAAAAGCCATCACGAGCTCGACAGTATCAAGGCTGTCGGCGCCCAGATCGTCGATGAAGCTCGCACCATCGGTGACTTTCTCGGCATCAACGCCCAGATGTTCAATGACGATTTTCTTGACGCGTTCTGCAGTATCACTCATGTGGAAACCTCAACCTGTTGTTATTCCCTATGCCTTGGTTAGCGGCACGGATGACTCTAATCAAGCAATAAGATGGTTGCTTTACCCTGTTCAGCAGCCAAAACACCCACCCTTGCGGCTTTTTCCTTGCGGAATTGAAAGGGCATCAAATCGGTTTGATTGCCCAAACTTGTGCGCGACTTATCACGCTTTATTCACAGCCTCAATCTCATAAATGTGATTGGGACCAATACCCACCGATACCGTGCGGTAACGGCTCAAATCATTGCCATGCCGCCATTGACGTGGATGGTCTGACCGGTCACGTAGGCAGCCTCGGCACTGGCAAGGAATGCAACCGACGAAGCAACCTCGCTGCCGGTGCCCATGCGGCGCATCGGAATGGCCGACATGATGCTTTCCTTCTGCTTGTCATTGAGCTTGTCGGTCATGGCCGATTCTATGAAACCGGGCGCGACGCAGTTTACGGTAACATTGCGGCTGGCGATTTCCTGCGCCAGCGACTTGGTGAAGCCGATCAAACCGGCCTTCGAGGCGACATAATTGGTCTGGCCGGGATTGCCGGTAACGCCGACGACCGACGTGATGTTGATGATACGGCCATAGCGGCGACGCATCATCGGGTGCGTCAGTTCGCGCGTCAGCCGGAAAACCGCCGTCAGATTGACCTCGAGCACGCTGTCCCAATCGGCATCGCTCATACGGACGAACAGTCCATCCTTGGTGATGCCAGCATTGTTGACGAGGATATCGACGCCTTCGAGATCGGCCTCTGCCTTCTCGCCGAGCGCCTTGACCTCATCCCTGTTGGTAAGATTGGCTGGAAATATCTTGACGCGGTCGTTGAATTCGCCAGCGAGCGATTCCAGTTTCTCAACGCGGGTGCCATGCAATCCGACGGTCGCGCCCTGTGCATGCAGCGCACGCGCGATCGCCTCGCCGATACCCCCCGTCGCACCAGTCACGAGCGCCTTGCGGCCGGTAAGATCAAACATCGTGTGTTCCTCTTGTCTCAAGCGTTAAGCACGGCGACCGCCGCATCGATGTCTTCCGGCGTGCCGACGGCGACCCCGGAAATGTCCTTGTTGATGCGGCGAGCAAGGCCCGTCAACACCTTGCCCGCGCCGATCTCATAAAGCGTGGTAACACCATTCTCGCCGAACCACTCTATGGTTTCACGCCAGCGGACCTGGCCGGTAACCTGCTCTACGAGGAGGCGCGCAATCTCATCGGCGGATGTGACTGGCGCCGCGCGCACATTGGCGATGAGCGGAACAATCGGATCATTCTTATGCACAGCGGCCAGCGCTTCGCGCATGGCTTCGGCGGCAGGCGCCATCAGCGCCGAGTGGAAGGGCGCGGAGACAGGCAGCATGATGGCGCGTTTCGCCCCCTTTGCCGTGGCCAGGGCCGCAGCGGCCTCAACCGGCGCCTTCGCGCCGGAAATCACGAGCTGCCCGCCGCCGTTGTCATTGGCAATCTGCACGGGTCCTTCGGCGGAAGCCTCGCGGCAAACGGCTTCGACATCCTCATGTTCGAGCCCAATGATGGCAGCCATGGCGCCCTCGCCGGCGGGAACAGCCTTCTGCATGGCGTTGCCGCGGATACGCAAGAGCCGCGCCGTATCGGAAAGCGAGAAGGTTCCGGCAGCGCAGAGGGCAGAATATTCGCCGAGCGAATGACCGGCTACGTATGAGACCTTCTCCTTCAGCGAAACACCTTTTGCCTCAAGGACGCGCAGGACCGCGATGGAAACGGCCATCAAAGCGGGCTGGGCATTGGCCGTGAGGGTCAACGTCTCTTCGGGACCTTCCCAGATGATCGTCGAGAGCTTCTCGCCGAGCGCTTCATCCACCTCGTCGAATACGGCACGCGCCTCGGCGAAATTCTCCGCCAGCGCCTTTCCCATGCCGACGGCCTGGCTCCCCTGACCCGGGAAAGTGAATGCTATGGACATGGAAGGGGCCTCCAATGGTTGGCTCGCTTGTCAATCTGACGCGCGATGTGCCTATCGGCAAGCGCGAAGTCAAGCTTTGATACTGCCGTGGCAGGACAGCCCACAGTATTGGGCCTATTGCTATATTGACGGAAAGGGTAGTAGTTCTGCTGCGGAGGTCGCTTTCGCCTTCGCTCCGCAAATTCCGCCTCGTCGAATATTCTTGGCGAGCGGGTTGCTTCTTCGACCTTTTGCCCGTATAAGCCCCCCGTTCATTGCTCGGCGTCAGCTGGGGGCTGAACGGAGGGCCGGATCGAGTATCCGTCGAAGTGTAAAGCTTCAGCCTCCCGTGTCTCCGCTCTCGATCGTCTCCATCAGCGTCCTTTCTTCCCCGGTCTTCCGGCAGAGAGATTCGCAGAGGTTTACCGTTGATACCGGGCAATACTAACGAAGAAAGGCAAAGACAATGGCTCTTTATGAACATGTGTTCCTTGCCCGACAGGACATTTCGCAGCAGCAGGTCGATGCGCTTGTAGAACAGTACAAGGGTATCATCGAGACCAATGGCGGATCAGTCGGGCGTATCGAAAGCTGGGGACTGCGTGCCCTCACCTATCGTATCAACAAGAACCGCAAGGCGTACTACTCGCTGCTCAACATCACTGCTCCGGCAGCGGCTGTAGCAGAACTCGAGCGCCAGCAGCGCATCAATGAAGACGTCCTGCGCTTCATGACGATCCGCGTCGAAGAACACGAGGAAGGCCAGTCGGCCATGCTCGCACGCCGCGACGATCGTCGTGACCGTGACGACAACAAGTTCGGCGGCCGCGATGACGACCGTCCGCGTCGTCCGCGTCGTCCACGTGACAACGAAGCCGGTGAAGGAGCAGAATAAATGGTTGATATCAATCAGATCCCGACCCGCCGTCCGTTCCATCGCCGCCGCAAGACCTGCCCGTTCTCGGGTGCGAATGCGCCGAAGATCGACTACAAGGACATCAAGCTCCTGTCGCGCTACATTTCCGAGCGTGGCAAGATCGTTCCTTCGCGTATTACAGCTGTGAGCCAGAAGAAGCAGCGCGAACTCGCCCAGGCGATCAAGCGTGCGCGTTTCCTCGGCCTGCTGCCCTACGTGGTGAAGTAAGACAACACCGAAGGCGGCAGCGCTTTGCCGCCGCCTTCCTTTTTTGCCATCCGCGATGGGCGCGGGCCTGGCAGACTCTGAAAACCCAAGTTGAGGCTTTGGTCGAAGGACCGCCTCTAACTGCTGAGAAAGCAGGACAGCGAGCGAGATGAAACTGACTGCAAAAGATATTGGCGTTGGAGTGTTGGCGGGGCTGAGTGCCGCGCTGCTCTCGGTCGGCGTTATCACGCAGTCGACGCTCGCGATGGCGCTGCTGCTATTTTCGCCCCTTCCTATATTCGTTGCCGCCCTTGGCTGGGGTACCGGCGCGGGCTTCATTGGCGCCCTCTCGATGGCGGTTGCCGTTTCCGTGCTCGCCGCCCCCACTGCTGCCCTCGTCGTCGTGCTGATCACCGCCCTACCCGCCGCGGCCGCCGCCTATTTTATCGGCCTCGCCCGTCCTGCGGAGGAGATTGGCGGGCCGAAGAATGCCTATGTCTGGTATCCGATCGCCGACATGCTGTTGCGGCTTGCGCTGATCGTTGGCGCCACCTTCGTCGCCATCGGCGTTTTGATCGGCTTCGGTGATGATTTTGCAATGCAGCTCGCGAAGTCGCTCGGACAGCAACTTGCAGCCAGCAATCCCGAACTCGCCGCCAACGCTGACGCGGTTCAGGATATGGCGCTGTTCATCGTGCGCGTTCTGCCGGCGATGCAGCCGGCCGTATGGGTCATGATCATCGTCGCCAATCTCTACCTCGCGCTGCGCCTCACGGCGGCATCGGGCAAACTGCGGCGCCCGAAAGATGACTGGCCGCGCGCATTGCGCATGCCGCGTCCTGCCCTCGCGGTCTTCGCAATCGCTTGTGCCGCTTGCTTCCTTCCGGGCGGCATCGGCTATGCCGCAACAGCTTTTGCCGGCGCCCTCGGCGCCTGCTTCATCATGGCGGGTTTTGCCATGATGCATGCACGGACGCGCGGCGCGCCCTGGCGTCCGGTGGCGCTATGGTTCGCCTACTTCGCCGTCATGCTCTTTGTCTTCGTACTATTCCTCTTCCTTCTCGCCGGACTGTTTGACACATCGCGCAGTGCTCCGGTCTCGAAGGCTGCAAATACAACACCCAACAACGACAATTGAACTGAAAGGAAACTCAAAAATGGAAGTCATTCTTCTCGAACGTATCAGCCGCCTCGGCCAGATGGGCGACACCGTAAAGGTAAAAGACGGCTTTGCCCGCAACTTCCTTCTGCCCCAGGGCAAGGCCCTGCGCGCCAACGAAGCCAACAAGAAGAAGTTCGAAGGCCAGCGCGCCCAGCTCGAAGCCCGCAACCTCGAGCGCAAATCTGAAGCTCAGGCCATTGCCGACAAGCTCGACGGCAAGACCTTCGTCGCCATCCGCTCCGCTGGCGAGACCGGCCAGCTTTACGGTTCGGTATCGACGCGTGACATTGCTGACCTGATCACGGCCGAGGGCTTTTCGCTTAACCGTAATCAGGTTGAGCTCAACACCCCGATCAAGACGATCGGCCTGCACAATGTCATTCTTGCCCTGCATCCTGAGGTTGAGGCATCGGTTACGATCAACATCGCTCGTACAGCCGACGAAGCCACGCGTCAGGTAAAGGGTGAAGACCTTACCTCCGCACAGGCGATCTACGGAATTGAAGAAGCTCCGCTTTCGGATGAATTCTTCGAAGAGGACGAAGAAGGCGAAGAAAACGCCTGATCTTACTTCAGTTACCATTTGGTGACTGCTTCATTCCAGTTGAGCAAAACACCCTGCAGCGATGCCGGGTGTTTTTTTGCTTTTCAGAATGAAAAAATTGAGTAGATTTACTTGTCCTACCCATGCCCGACCTAGACTCAAGGTTGAGTCTTCTAGAGCAAAGGATATCCAAATGGCACCAATCCGCCGGAGGAAATTCGGGATACGGTCGAAGGGTCAGGCAAGGCCGATATTACTTCGGACCAAGCCTGATCCCGCAGGAATTGTTCCGAATCTAGACGGCATCGTGGGTTCCCGCCCAAGAATTGATACCTTTTGGACATCCTTTGCTCTGATGGCCGAGCTCTATCGTCAATGATGGAGATTGTTCATGAATGCCATTCTAAAGGCTGCACTATCGCGGCTGATCCACACAGGTACATTGATAATAATGGACGCCTCGGGCAAATCCCGGACGTTTGGCGATGGAACGGGCGAACCGATGACCTTCCGCATCAACAGCGCCGCTGCTGAACGGAAAATCGCTTTCGATCCGTCGCTGCACTTTGCCGAAGCATATATGAACGGCGAAATCGACGTACTTGATGGGAATATCTACGACGTCCTCAAGATCATCTTCGAGAACACCGGGGCGACTGTCGCCCGGGAACCCTGGATGCTGGCAATCGAAGGCATTCGCCGCGCGACCCGCAGGTTGCACCAGATGAATACGCTTACCCGAGCATCGAACAATGTGCAGAGGCATTACGACTTGTCGGAGGACCTCTACCGTCTCTTCCTCGATGGCGACATGCAGTATTCATGCGCTTATTTCGAACGGCCCGACGCGACCCTCGAAGAGGCGCAACTGGCCAAAAAACGGCATATTGCTGCAAAACTTCTTGCCGGAAAGGGCCACAAGGTTCTCGACATCGGTTGCGGCTGGGGCGGCCTTGGTCTTTACCTTGCCAAATTCCTCGAAGCCGACGTTACCGGCGTAACGTTGTCTCAGGAACAGCATGGCGTTGCCAGCAAGCGCTCCTTTGACGAGGGGCTTTCAACAAGAGCGCGCTTCGACCTGCGCGACTATCGGACGCTCGAGGACGGTTTCGACCGAATAGTCTCAGTGGGCATGTTCGAGCATGTCGGCGTTGGCCATTTCGCCGAGTATTTCCAGCATACGGCGCGGCTGCTGAAGAAGGATGGCGTGTTCCTTCTGCATTCCATCGGTCGTTCCGACGGTCCCTCCTATACGAATGCGTTCATCCAGAAGTACATCTTCCCGGGCGGCTATATTCCGGCGCTGTCGGAAGTCATTCCCCATATCGAGAAAGCCGGTCTGGTCATCACCGATATCGAGATACTCCGCCTCCACTACGCCGATACGCTGCGCATCTGGCGGGAACGTTTCATGGCCAACCGTGAACAAGCCAAGGCCATTTACGACGAGCGCTTCTGCCGGATGTGGGAATTCTATCTCGCCGCCTCGGAAGCGGCTTTCCGCTGGCAGAACCTCGTGGTGTTCCAGATCCAACTGGCGCACCGGCAGGAGGCCGTGCCATTGACGCGCGACTACATTGGCGAGGCGGAGAAGCGGCTGAAGCGGCTCGAATGCGAGCGCAGCTCCGCCAACAGCCAGGTGAGCACGAAGGAGTCGGTGGCGAGGCGGTAAGCTGCCCCTCCTCCACCTCCGCAGTACTTTCCGTCCATCCAGATCCGTTGCCATCATCCTGGGGCTTGACCCGAGGATTCATTTTCCTGCGCCTTTTGTTGAGGGGTCAGACGGCGGCCTTTTCGGTGGATCCTCGGGTCAAGCCCGGGGACGACGGAGAGTATTGCTTTGCTAAATTTGCTGTGCCGGGTGTAGATTCGGCAAGGCGAATCGGGCCCCGAATCTGCCTCTCTGAGTCAAGCTTCAAACAATCCGAGTGTGCTTTTGTTGTGGATTGAAATGTATGTTTCGACCGCGCATTGCGCCGTCAAATAGCCGGTGGCCATAGTGAAGGGATAACAGGAAAAGGCGAAATGGCTGAAGCAACGGTACGCAAGATCAATGAGGCGCGCGATGCGTTCTACAGGGAGGCTCCAAATAATATAGAAGCGGAACAGGCGCTTCTCGGTGCCATTCTTGTCAACAATGATGCCTTCTATCGCGTTTCCGACTTCCTGAAGCCGACGCATTTCTGCGAGCCCCTGCACCGCAGGATTTTCGAGATATCATCCGACATGATTCGCATGGGCAAGATGGCGAATCCCGTCACGCTGAAGACATTTCTGCCCGCCGACGAGAAGGTCGGCGAAATGACCGTAATGCAATATCTTGCCCGCCTTGCCGCCGAGGCCGTTACCGTCATCAACGCGGAGGATTACGGTCGCGCCATCTATGATCTCGCGACACGCCGCGCGCTGATCACCATCGGCGAGGACATGGTCAACATTGCCTATGACGCGCCCGTCGATGTGGCGCCGCAAGGGCAGATCGAAGACGCGGAGCGGCGGCTTTTCGAGCTTGCGGAAACCGGCCGCTACGACGGCGGATTCCAGACGTTCACCGACGCGGTGAAAACCGCTGTCGACATGGCCAATGCCGCCTTCATGCGTGACGGCCATCTCTCCGGAATCTCGACGGGCATTCGCGCCCTTGATGCGCGCATGGGCGGCCTGCAGCCCTCCGATCTTATCGTCCTTGCCGGACGTCCCGGCATGGGCAAGACCTCGCTCGCGACCAATATCGCCTTCAACATTGCCGCTGCCTATGAACCCGAACAGCAGGCGGACGGCAGCTTCAAGGCCAAGAATGGCGGCGTCGTCGGTTTCTTCTCGCTCGAAATGTCGTCCGAACAGCTGGCAACGCGTATTATCTCTGAGCAATCGGAGATCAGCTCCTCGAAAATTCGCCGCGGCGAAATCAGCGAGGCCGATTTCGAAAAGCTCGTCGCCTGCTCGCAGCATATGCAGCGCGTACCGCTTTACATCGACCAGACCGGTGGCATATCCATCGCCCAGCTTGCGGCGCGAGCGCGGCGCCTGAAGCGGCAGCGCGGCCTCGATGTCCTCGTCATCGACTATATTCAGCTGATGCAGGGCTCGTCCAAGCGCGCCTCGGAAAACCGCGTTCAGGAAATCACCGAGATCACGACTGGCCTGAAAGCGCTCGGCAAGGAGTTGAACACGCCGATCATCGCCCTCTCACAGCTGTCCCGCCAAGTGGAAAGCCGGGAAGACAAGCACCCGCAGTTGTCGGACCTGCGCGAATCCGGCTCGATCGAGCAGGACGCCGACGTCGTCCTTTTCGTTTATCGCGATGAGTACTATATCAAGAACAAGGAGCCGAAGGCAGGTACGGAAGAGCATTTCAAGTGGCAGGCCGATTTGAACGAAGCTGCAGGCAAGGCGGAGGTCATCATCGCCAAGCAGCGCCACGGTCCGACAGGAACCGTAAGGATGGCGTTCCAAGCGGAATTCACCCGCTTCACCGACCTTGCCGAAGACTCGCATCTTCCCGAACGATTCGAGTGATGATTTGAACAGTAAGACTAATGTAACCACCACCGGCGCCGACCCGCGGCTGGCTGGTGGGCGTTTGACCGTCGATCTCGATGCCCTCGCCGCCAACTGGCGGCTGCTCGCCGAAAAGTCGAAACCCGCCCAGACCGCAGCGGTGGTCAAGGCGGATGCCTATGGGCTCGGTATCATCCATGTCGTGCCGGCGCTCTGGCAGGCCGGCTGCCGCACCTTCTTCGCTGCGCTCGCCCAGGAAGGACTGCGCGTCAAAGCCGTTGCACCCGATGCGCGGGTCTTTGTCCTCAATGGATTTTTCGAGGGCGCATTTCCGTTCTACGAACAATCGGACCTCATTCCAGTGCTTGGATCGACCTATGAAATCGATCTTTGGAAGCGCGCGAATTCCGGCCGCGCCGATCCGCTGCCATTTGCTCTGAACGTTGATACCGGCATGAACAGGCTCGGGCTCAGCCCGGAGCAGGCGCTCGCCTTCGCGTCCGATCCGGAGGCGGCCATGCCGGTACTTCTCATCACCCATCTTGCGACCGCCGACGATGCGGCGCATGCTTTGACCCGAAAGCAATTTGAATCATTTCAAAAGCTTCTGACGGCTTTCAAAGGCATCGAATCAAGTATCGCCAACTCGCCGGGCGTCTTCCATACCTTGCATGCCGGCTTTGATCTGAGCCGTCCCGGCGTTGCCATGTATGGCGGCGAGCCGCTCTCCGGCGTGGCTAACCCGATGCGGCCCGTCGTCACGCTCGAGGCACGCGTCGTGCAGATCCGCAACGGCCGTAAAGGCGAAACCGTCGGCTATGGCGCAACGACAACGCTTGAGCGCGACACGAGGATCGCAATCTGCTCGGCCGGCTATGCCGACGGCTATCTGCGCTCAGCATCCGGAAGCGGCGTGCCGCTGCGCAGCGTCGTCCACAAGGGCGGCGAAGGCTTCCTTGCCGGCCAAAAAGTGCCGGTGATAGGCCGTGTCACCATGGATCTCACCTCGTTCGATGTAACGGATCTTCCCGAGAACGCCGTCAAGCCCGGCGACTTCATCGAATTGATCGGTCCCAACATTGCGCTGGACGACGCGGCGCGAGCCGCCGGTACCATTGGCTACGAGTTGTTGACCAGCCTCGGCAACCGCTTTCACCGGCGCTATCTCTATTCCGGAAAGCACGCTTGATGGCGAAGCCCCGGGTCCAATTCATTTGCCAGAACTGTGGCGCTGTGCATTCGCGCTGGGCGGGAAAGTGCGACGAGTGCGGCGAGTGGAACACGCTCGTCGAAGAGGGAACGTCCGGTGGGATCGGAAGTGGTCCCGGGCGCCTGTCGGCGCGCAAAGGCCGCGCTGTCGCTTTGACCAGTCTCTCCGGGGAAATCGAGGATGCGCCACGCATCCGCTCAGGCATCGGAGAGCTCGACCGCGTCACCGGCGGCGGCTTCGTGCGCGGTTCCGCCATTCTTGTTGGCGGCGACCCCGGAATCGGCAAATCCACCCTGTTGACCCAGGCCGCGGCAGCGCTGGCACGGCGTGGCAACCGGGTCGTCTATGTGTCGGGCGAAGAGGCGGTTGCGCAGATCAGGCTGCGCGCCCAACGGCTCGACGCCGCTGACACCGACGTGCAGCTTGCGGCCGAGACCAATGTCGAAGACATCCTGGCAACGATCGCCGATGCGAAGCGCCCGGACCTCATCATCATCGATTCGATCCAGACGCTGTGGACCGATGCCGCCGATTCGGCGCCGGGTACGGTCACTCAGGTGCGCGCCGGGGCGCAGGCCATGATCCGCTACGCGAAACAGACCGGCGCCGCGGTCGTGCTCGTCGGCCACGTCACAAAGGAGGGCCAGATTGCCGGGCCCCGCGTCGTCGAGCACATGGTCGACGCTGTGCTCTATTTCGAAGGGGAAGGCGGTCATCACTACCGTATCCTGCGCACCGTGAAGAACCGCTTTGGTCCGACCGATGAAATCGGCGTTTTCGAAATGTCGGATCGCGGCTTGCGCGAGGTAGCTAATCCCTCCGAACTTTTCCTTGGCGAGCGCAACGAGAAATCGCCGGGCGCGGCAGTGTTTGCAGGCATGGAAGGCACCCGCCCCATCCTTGTTGAAATACAGGCCCTGGTCGCTCCATCGACCCTTGGCACGCCGCGGCGCGCCGTCGTTGGCTGGGACGGCAATCGCCTGTCGATGATTCTCGCCGTCCTCGAAGCCCACTGCGGGGTTCGCTTCGGCCAGCATGACGTCTATCTCAATGTGGCCGGCGGGTATCGGATTGCCGAGCCGGCCGCCGATCTTGCGGTCGCCTCCGCGCTGGTTTCCTCCATTGCCGGTATTGCCCTTCCGGCGGATTGCGTCTATTTCGGCGAAGTCAGCCTATCGGGCGCCGTGCGTCCGGTTGCACATGCTGTACAGAGATTGAAAGAAGCAGATAAGCTTGGGTTCAAGCAGGCAGTTCTTCCCAAGGGAAGCAATGACGTCGCAAAGAACGGCAATGCTCGTCTGACCGAAACGGCGTCGCTGCCGGACCTTGTGGCCCGAATCGCGGCCTCGGGACCGGGAAAAAGACAACGCGAAGACTGACCAGATGGGGGCCATCGGTCGGGTGACATGGGGATGAAAATAAATGCCGATTACGTTGCTTGACGGAATTCTACTGGGCATCACCCTCGTTTCGGCGGTCCTCGCCATGGTGCGCGGCTTCTCGCGCGAAGTGCTCTCGGTCGTTTCCTGGGCAGCGGCGGCGGCAGCCGCGTATCTTTTCTATAAGCCCGTCGTTCCCTTCCTTACCCCCTATATCAGCAATGAGACCATCGCGCAGATCGCGGCGGCCGGCCTCGTCTTTATCGTGACACTGATTGTGGTGTCGATCATCACCATGAAGATTGCCGATTTCATCATCGACAGCCGTATCGGTGCGCTTGATCGCACGCTCGGCTTTCTGTTTGGCGCGGCGCGCGGCATTCTTCTCGTCGTCGTTGCGATGCTGTTCTTCAATTGGCTCGTTCCGGAAAACCAGCCGGCCTGGGTCGGCCAGGCCAAGTCGAAGCCAATGATCGACCAACTCGGGGCGAAGCTCATCGGCCTCCTGCCAGAGGACCCCGAATCAACCATCCTGAAGCGGTTGAAGCCCGGCACGCCTGCTGCTCCGGAAGCATCGCCTGACGCAACGACGGCACCTGAACCGAAGGAAGATATCCCACCGGAAGGTGGTGCGACAAACCAGTGACTTGGAGTCTTGGTGCTTATGCACCATATAGGGGCTTCGATTGACACTTGGGCTTGGACCCAACCCTGTTAGTCGATTGCCTCCTATGGCATAATACAGACTAGGCACAATTGAATCTGCGGCGAAAGGCTGGCGGTGATGACCGACATTTCTCGTGACGATACCCAATTGATGTCCCTCGATGACGACACACTGCATGAAGAGTGCGGTGTGTTTGGCATTTTGGGGCACCCCGACGCGGCCACGCTGACTGCGCTCGGGTTGCATGCGCTGCAGCACCGCGGGCAGGAAGCCGCCGGTATCGTTTCCTATGATGGCCGCCAGTTCTGTTCCGAGCGGCGTATGGGCCTCGTCGGCGACCATTACACCAACCCGGCCACGCTTGCCCAGCTCCCGGGCGACAGGGCAATCGGCCATGTACGCTACTCGACGACCGGTGATACGGTCCTGCGCAACGTGCAGCCGCTTCTGGCCGAACTCGAAGTCGGCGGCATAGCCATCGCCCACAACGGCAATTTCACCAACGGCCTGACATTGCGCCGCCAGCTGATTGCCGATGGCGCGATCTGCCAGTCCAATTCCGACACGGAAGTCGTGCTCCACCTTATCGCGCGTTCCCGCCATGCGTCCTCTAGCGACCGCTTCATCGATGCGATCCGCCAGATGGAAGGCGGCTATGCAATGCTTGCCCTCACCCGCACCAAGCTCATCGCCGCACGTGATCCGATCGGCATTCGCCCGCTGGTGATGGGCGAACTCGATGGCAAGCCGATCTTCGCATCCGAAACCTGTGCGCTCGACATCATTGGCGCGAAATTCATTCGCGACGTTGAAAATGGCGAAGTGGTGGTGTGCGAGATTCAGCCGGACGGCTCCATCAGCATCGATGTCTTCAAGCCGCAAAATCCCAAGCAGGAACGGCTCTGCCTGTTCGAATATGTGTATTTCGCCCGGCCCGATTCCATTGTCGGTGGTCGCAACGTCTACACTGCGCGCAAGAACATGGGTATCAACCTGGCCAAGGAAGCTCCGCTCGAGGCCGACGTCGTCGTGCCGGTCCCGGATGGCGGCACCCCTGCGGCGATCGGCTTTGCCCAGGCAAGCGGCATACCCTTCGAGCTCGGCATCATCCGCAACCATTATGTCGGACGCACCTTTATCGAGCCGACCCAGTCGATCCGCGCCTTCGGCGTGAAGCTCAAGCATTCGGCCAATCGTGCCGTGATCGAGGGCAAACGCGTCGTTCTCATCGACGACTCGATCGTGCGCGGTACGACATCGGTAAAGATCGTGCAGATGATTCGCGATGCAGGTGCACGCGAAGTCCATATCCGCGTTGCGAGCCCGATGATCTTTCACCCGGATTTCTACGGCATCGACACGCCTGATGCCGACAAGCTTCTCGCCAATCAGTACGCAGACCTTGAGGCGATGTGCCGTTACATCGGCGCGGATTCACTCGCGTTCCTGTCGATCGATGGTCTCTACAAGGCCGTCAGTGGACAGACGCGCGATCCGCGTGCGCCGCTGTTTACGGATCACTACTTCACAGGCGACTATCCGACCCGGCTTCTTGACAAGACCGGGCCGAGCAATGTTCACAAGCTCTCGCTCCTCGCAAATAACGGTTGAGTTCACGACACAATGATTTCTGACGGCAGTTTTCGGCTGGACGGCAAGCTTGCGCTTGTCACCGGCGCATCCCGGGGTATTGGCTATTTTCTCGCCAAGGATCTTGCGGCCCGTGGCGCCCATGTCATCGCTGTCGCCCGGACGGTCGGTGGACTCGAAGATCTCGATGACGAGATCAAGACGGCCGGGGGTACGGCGACACTGGTACCGCTCGACCTCGCCGACATGCCGGCCATCGACCGGCTCGGCGGCTCAATCTATGAACGCTGGGGCAAGCTCGACATCATGGTGGCGAATGCCAGTGTTCTCGGCACGATCTCGCCTATCGGTCATGTTGAAGCCAAGGTCTTCGACAAGCTGATGTCGATCAACGTATCGAGTGTCTGGCGCCTGATCCGTACCACCGATCCCTTGCTAAAGCTTTCCGATGCCGGCCGCGCAATATTCCTGTCGTCGGGCGTCGCCCATTCGGCACGGGCCTATTGGGGTCCTTATGCGGCCTCCAAGGCCGCAGTCGAAGTGATGGCGCGCAGCTGGGCCGAGGAGACGCGCCAGACGCGCCTTCGCATCAACTCGGTCAATCCTGGCCCTACGCGTACTGCCATGCGCACCCAGGCGATGCCCGGTGAGGATCCTGAGACGTTGCCGACGCCTGGCGAGGTCGCCGCGAAGATAGCGCTTCTGCTCGATCCGGCTATCGACGATACCGGCAAGCTCTATGACGTGCGCGAGGGCAAGCTCCTGAGCTACAACGATCCGAGTTAAACGACGAGGCGTATCCAATCCGCAAGCAGCTGATCGACGCCAAGGCCGATTAGCGGTCCTTGGATCAAGATGCTGCTTCGGACCCTTCCTTTTCGACAGCAGCGGCGTTGAGTGCGTCCGCCGCCTCAAAGCGCTTCCATGCGCGTGTGCTGAAAGGCAGGCTGATGAAGAAGGCAATCGTCGTCAGCGTCAGCGTCTCCCACGTATAGCTCATCAGAAATGCCACATAGACAACTATGAACAAGAAGATCGGCATGACCCAGTCGGAGCGAAGCTTCGTACCCGCGGCCTTCCCGCTATAGACCGGAAGGCGGCTGATCATCAGACTTGCAACCATGACCGTGTAGGCGGCGGCACCGAATGCGAGTGCCCGTGTAGGAGCAAGGCCGAGAAAACCCAGATAGACCGGCAGCATCACCAATAACGCGCCTGCGGGCGCGGGCACGCCGGTAAAAAAGTTCTTTTGCCAGATGGGCTGCCCGACAGCGTCGAGCATGACATTGAAGCGCGCCAGGCGCAGGCAGCACGCGATGCAATAGAGCAGCGCGGCTATCCAGCCGAAGGAGCGAGCCTGGTCCAGCATGTAGGCGTAGAGGACCAGCGCCGGAGCGACCCCAAAATTGACAATGTCGGCGAGCGAATCCATCTGCGCGCCGAAATTGCTTGATCCCTTCATCATGCGGGCAATGCGCCCGTCGATGCCGTCAAGAAACGCCGCCAGGAGCACCATGGCGACAGCAAGTTCGAAGCGGTTTTCGAAAGCAAGCCTGATCCCGGTGAGCCCCGCGCAGATGGCGAGGACGGTAATGACATTGGGAACCAGATAGCGCAGCGGAATGCGTCTGCCCCGAAGCTCGTTTGCCCGAGGTTTTTCATCGAACAGCGGGTCGGATTCAGATTCGTTCATGCCGCCACCTCAGCTGATCCGCACCAGAGGGGCACTTGCAGCACCGCCAAATTCCGCGATCACAGTCTCACCGCCGACCGCGATCTGCCCGATGGCAACACGGGGTGTGAAGCCTTGGGGTAAATAAACATCCACACGCGAGCCGAATCGGATAAGGCCGAAGCGTTCACCGATCGAAAGCGCGTTGTTTTCGTCGGCCCAGCACACGATGCGGCGGGCGACGAGGCCGGCGATTTGGACCACGGCCACCTCGCCATTGGGGCTTTCGATCAAAAGGCTGTTGCGCTCGTTTTCGGCGCTCGCCTTGTCGAGCTCGGCGTTGAGAAACTTGCCGGGCTTGTGAACAATGGTCTTGATCCGTCCGCGCACTGGTGCCCGGTTTATGTGGCAGGAGAAAACATTCATGAACACGGAAATGCGCGTCATCTCGCTGGCGCCAAGGCCGAGTTCGCGCGGCGGAACAGCGGGCCCCACCGACGATACGATCCCATCCGCGGAGCTTATCACCAGCTTGTCGTCGATAGGTGTCACGCGTTGCGGGTCGCGGTAGAAATAGATGCACCAGGCAGTCAGGACGAAGCCGATCCAGAAAAGCGGCTCCCAGAAATAGCCAAGAATGATGGTCGCGCCGGCAAAACCGGCGATGAACGGATAGCCCTCCCGATGAATCGGCACCAATGTATTGCGGATGGAATCGACAAGGCTCATTCGTTGTTTCCTGCTTTGGCCGGCACTTTACGAAACGCAAGTCTCGCCAATGCGTTTCGCGCGTTACTTATCGGAGATTGATGGCTGGGGCAAACCCTACGATCGCAGCTTAATCGAAACGCCTATGCCGCCGGCTCGCCGCGAAGGACGACACCAAGATCGTCTTCCTCCCGCACTCGGCGCAGCCGCTCCTCGGCCTCGGTGGCTTCGCGCTGGCGATTCCACATGGAAGCATAAAGCCCATTGCGTGCCAGCAGCGTCAGATGCGTGCCGCGCTCGGCAATGACTCCATCCTTGAGAACGATGATTTCATCGGCGCCGATGACCGTCGAAAGACGGTGTGCAATGACAAGCGTTGTGCGATTGCGGCTGACGAGATCGAGCGCTGACTGGATTTCATGTTCGGTCGCACTGTCGAGCGCCGAAGTCGCCTCATCGAGAATGAGGATCGGCGGCGCCTTCAGGATCGTCCTGGCAATGGCGACACGCTGCTTTTCGCCGCCGGAAAGTTTCAAACCGCGCTCGCCTACCATCGAGTCGTAGCCGTCCGGCAAGGTCTGGATAAATGGACCGATTTGCGCGAGCTCTGCCGCGTTGCGCATTTCCTGGTCGCTCGCATCCATCCGCCCATAGCGGATATTGTAAGCGATGGTGTCGTTGAAGAGGACCGTGTCCTGCGGCACCATGCCGATCGCGGACCGCAGGCTCTCCTGCGTGACGTCGCGGATATCCTGCCCGTCGATGCTGATCGAGCCGCCCTGAATATCGTAAAAGCGGAAAAGCAGCCGCGACAGTGTCGATTTCCCGGCGCCGGACGGACCCACGATCGCGATCGTCCTGCCCGCCGGCACTTCGAAACTGACGCCCTTCAGGATTGGGCGCTTCGGATCATAGGCAAAGTGTACATTGTCGAAGCGCACGGATCCGCGCGCTACATCGAGCGGTCTGGCGTCCGGCTTGTCCTGGACCTCCTGTTCCACGTCCAGGAGATCGAACATCTGCTCGATGTCGGTCAGACCCTGGCGCACCTCGCGATAGATGAAGCCGATGAAATTGAGCGGGATCGACAGCTGCATCAGCATGGCGTTGATGAATACAAAGTCGCCGAGCGTCTGGGTGCCGGCCAGCACCTCCCTGCCCGACATGATCATCATGACGGCCATGCCGACGCCGAAGATCACCGCCTGACCGAAGTTGAGCCAGCCGAGCGAAGTCCAGATACGGGTTGCCGATACTTCGTAGCGCGCCATCGCCGAGTCGAAACGCTTGGCCTCCATGGCTTCGTTGCCGAAATACTTGACGGTCTCGAAATTGAGCAGCGAGTCGATGGCCTTGGAATTGGCATCCGTATCGGACGCGTTCATATCGCGGCGTATGCCGATGCGCCAATCGCTCGCCCTGACAGTGAACCAGGTATAAAGCCAGACGGTAACGACGACCACGGCGACATAGGAAAAACCATAGCTCACGGCGAAGATGACCGCCGTCATGAGGAATTCGAGAATCGTGGGCGCCGTATTCAGAATTGTGAACCGGACGATCGTTTCGATGCCCTTGGTACCGCGCTCGATGATGCGCGAAAGGCCGCCGGTGCGCCGTTCGACGTGAAAGCGCAACGACAAATCATGCATATGGACGAAGGTCTTATAAGCGAGTTTTCGCACGGCATATTGGCCGACGCTGGCGAAAAGCGCATCGCGCAACTGATTGAGGCCTGCCTGGACGATGCGCGCCAAATTATAGGCGGCAACCAGCATGAGAGGACCAACGAGCAACGCCGGCACGAGATCGGACGGCTCGAACTTGCCGTTGAGCGCGTTGGTCGCCCATTTGAAAAAGTACGGAACAAGGATCAGGACGACTTTGGAAATGACGAGGTAGACTGATGCCCATACAACCCGCATGCGCAGATCTGGTCGCTCCATGGGCCACATATAGGGCCAGAGATTGCGGATTGTCTGGAGCGTCTTTCCAGAGTCGGCGGAAACGGTCTTGTTGGCCACTTTTAATCCTTGTGGACGGCTGGGTGCGGCGAGGCTTGGTCCCGACCCGTTCTATCTTGAGGACAGCAAAGGATTGCCATGTCGCTGACGAACGCAGCAAACGTGACGAATGCATCCGGATTGATGCTGTAATGCGAGTTCTGGCCCGATGGCTGATAACGGACGAGCCCGGCTTTAACGAGAATCTTCAGATGTTGAGAAACGGTCGATTGGGCGAGATCGAGCTGCGCAACGATATCCTTGCAACAGGATTGTTCGAGACAGGCAAGTTGCCGCACGATACGCAAGCGTGCTGGGTGAGCAAGTGCGGCAAGGACTCGAGCTGTTTCGGCGTCCAACAGGGATCGTTCAAACTGGTTAGCGCATTTCATCGTCCATCGGCGATAGACGATATGATTTTCCAAAGCAAGCCGAAATACAAAAAGTTATTCCGGCCGCGACGCCGGAATAACACAATCATTGTCATTCAATCGTCGATTTATCCTGCTCCGGCAGAGTGAAGACCTGTCCAGGAAAGATCTTGTTCGGGTTGCGGATCTGTTCCTTGTTGGCGAGATAAATCGTCGTATAGCGCATCCCCGCCCCATAGGTGCGGCGAGAAATTCGCCAGAGATTGTCACCGCGGCGAATAATGACCGATCCATCAACATTCTTCAGAGGTGCTTCCTGCGCAGTGGAATCCGTGCCCTGCGGAACAGCTCCTGTAGAGCTGTCTCCGGTTTCGCCGGGCATCGTTGCATCGGCAACGGCGGCAACACGTTCACCCGCCTCGCGCTTGAACGGAACCGCCGCCCGCGCGATAATCGTGATGCCATCCCGGCCCATCATTTCGGCGCGGATAATGTAATCGCCCACGGCCAGTTCTTGCACGGTCTGCAGGAGGAACCGGCCATTCGGCGCGGTCTTTGTCGTTCCGAGCGGATCGTCATTGGCATAAAGCTTCACTGTGGACCCCGCCTCCGCTGTGCCCGCAATGAAGACCTTGTTGCCCTCGATCTCAACCGCCTCGACGGCAACAAGGGCCTTCTCGGCCGGTGCTACGACCGGCTTGTTCCCCGTTGGTGCGGCTGCGGTCGCGGTCTGAGCCTCGGCGGGTGCCTCCGGGGCGGGGGCGGTCGCCTGCGGCGTCGTGATCATGCGGCTCGGCTGGCCTGATTGTTCAACAAGAGCCAGAACCTGCCCGGACTTGGTTTCTGGGATGGAAACGATGGCGGTTTCAAGCGATGTCAGTGCGCTCCCATCAGGCAACGTCGAACGCAGCACCAACTGATAGTCACCGGGTTTCAGCGGCGTGTCGAGTGCAATGACAAAGTCGCCGGTATCGGTGGCCTTACCGGTGCCAATGATCTTCGACCCCGACAAAAGATCGACAGTGGCATTCTTCGCCGACTTGCCCGCGACAACGATCGATCCCGAAGGTTCGACGCGCAGAACGTCAAAGGTTGGGCCGCTCGAGGTAATCGTCGCTTCGCCTTGCGGCGCAGTTGGCTCGGGTTGGACCGCGGGGGCATTGGCCGCAGGAAGGTTCGCGCTCTCGGTCTTGCCCTGTTGTTGCGGTGCCGGTGTCGGCGCGGGAGCTGGCTGCTGCGTCTTTGCAGGACTGGTCGCAAGCGCTACGGATTTGTCTGAAGTCGGCTCACCCGGCAGAAGCGCCACGACAGCGGCGACGAGCCCAGCGGCAACGACGGTACCGAGCCCCAAGACCGCAATTTTATTCTCGAACATCATTCCCCATTCCTATTGTTCTCTATTTGGTCTAGCGCCTTTTCGGCTAAGCTACAAGAAAACCCTTTAGATTCAGGCCTAGTCTTTAGACTTATCAAGAACAAATCTGGGGTAGGAAACTTTTGTCGCATTACTACCGCCTTGACCTTTGGCAGTGCAGGAGGCACCACTCGTCGCATGAGCAAGATTCGATCCATTTGTGTCTATTGCGGTTCCTCACCGGGCCGTGATCCGATCTACAAGCAAAGCGGCAAGCTGCTTGGCAAGTCGATTGCCGAACACGGGCTTGAGCTTGTCTATGGCGGTGGCACCAAGGGCATCATGGGCGCGGTCGCGGACGGCGTCATGTCCGCAGGCGGTCGGGTAACCGGCATCATTCCCAAGTTCCTGATGAACAAGGAAGCCACCGAACACGCGCTTGGCCAGCTTTCTGAATTGATTGTCACCGAAGACATGCACGAGCGCAAGCACAAGATGTTCGAGCGCTCGGACGCCTTTGTCACACTGCCGGGCGGCATTGGGACGGTCGAGGAAATCGTCGAGATCATGACCTGGGCACAGCTCGGACGTCACCGCAAGCCAATGGTCTTCGCAAATATCAACGGCTTCTGGAATCCGATGCTGGCGCTGATCGACCATATGAAGGCCGAAGGGTTCGTGCATACGTCACATTTGGTCAATCCGCTTGTGGTAGAAAACCCCGTAGACATCGTGCCCGCGGTGCTCAACGCCGCTGCGCGAGGCGACCGGCAAGGCGATGAGTCGATCATCGAACGGATGTAGAAACGAAAGGGATCGATAGGTGGACACGAAAGCCTTGGATCCCAATAGCAGACAACTCACAAGCGATGACTTTGTCATAAGCCACGCCTTCGGTGACGATGGCGCGCTTATCCAACATCCCAACGCTTCTAATCCTGCCATATGGACATGGAAAAGCTATGCTCTCGCCGATGCGAGAGCGCGGCGCAGTCTGGAGGCGGACAACACCCTGCCCGAGACCGTGCGCGAGGTGTTGCTTGCCTCCGGCGACCAATGCCAGATCAACTATGACGATGGGTGGCTCTATGGCGAGTTGCCGGATCTTCAGCATGAGCATTACGGTGATCCGCGCGAGCTCGGCTACTTCCGCTTTGCTTTCAATGAGCGGCTGTTCATCAGTGCGCGGCGCCACCCGCTCCAGTCCGTCGACGATGTGCGCCAGGCGATCGGCCGCGGGAAGATCCGGCTGACATCGCCTCTCACCCTGTTCAATGCAGTCTTCCGACGATTTCTTGAGCTACTCAAGGCGGAGATTGCCAAGCTTTCGGAAACGCTCGACTCGATCGAAGACCATATTGTCGGCGAGAATTGGCAGGGAGAACGCGCGCGGCTCGTACCGGTTCGCCGGCAAATCGTGGTCTTTCACCGCTATTTGACGGCCGCGATCAGCCTGTTTCGCCATATCGACCACGCCGACCGCAGAGCACTCCCGGAAGAGTTGGACGACCTCATCGAGGCTCTCTCGCGACGGGCCGAGACGCTCCATGCCGAGGGCGACCAGCTGCAGCAACGTGCACGGCTGTTGCAGGACGAACTCATGGCGAAGCTCACCGACCAGTCGAACCAGTTTCTCTACGTTCTGTCGGTGATGACGGCTGTGCTTTTGCCAAGCACAGTTATCAGCGGGCTCTTCGGGATGAATACGGGCGGACTTCCGCTCGCCGAAAGCGGGCATGGTTTCTGGATCATCGCCTTCATCGCGCTTGCGATCTCAGCAATCGTCTATCTCGTGGTGCGCAGGATCGGCGGGACGAGGAGCTAGGCGAGCGCGACCTAAGCCGCTCTCACCTTGCGGGCTTCGTGCAGCATGGACCAGGTATAGATGGCGAGGGCCGCCCAGATCAAAGCGAAAGCGATGAACTGGATATGCGAGAATGGTTCGCCAAATACGAAGATCGCGCTCAGGAAAACGATCGTCGGTGCAATATACTGCATCAGGCCGATCGTCGTGTAGCGCAGGAGCTTTGCGCCAAATGCGTAGAGAATCAGGGGAACCGCTGTTGCAGGACCGGCGAACAGCAGCAGGCCGACATCGTGGGCGCTGCCGTTGAAGAAATGGCTGGTGCCCTGCGAAACCGTCCAGGCGATGAAGGCGAGCGACGGAACCGACAGAAGCAGGACCTCAAGCATGAAGCCTTGTGTCGGTCCGATCGGGAGCGTCTTGCGGAAGAACCCGTAGAAACCAAAGCTGAAGGCAAGGACGAGCGAGATCCACGGCAAACCACCGAAATAGATTGTCAGAAGGATCACGGCACAGGCAGCGAGGGCGACCGCAACCGCCTGCGGCTTCGACAGCCTTTCGCCAAGGAAAATGCCTCCAAGAACGACATTCACCAGAGGGTTGATGTAGTAACCGAGCGCAGTGTCGATAGCGTGACCACTGCCGATTGCCCACACATACGTCCCCCAATTGAGGGTGATGAGGGAGGCCGTCAGCATTGCCATCAAAAGCATGCGGGGTGTCGTCAGCGCGACCTTGAGATCGCCGAACAAGCCGAGCCACCAGAGCAGAAGCCCGGCGATGGGCACCGACCAGATGATACGATGCGCCACGACTTCGAGCGCCGGCATATGAGCGACCGTCTTCAGGTAGAACGGAAGGATACCCCAGAGAAGATAGGCCGCGAGCGCAAAGATGAAGCCTTTTTTCCCGTCGGACATGCCGCCGGGAACTTCTGTTGTGACAAGGCCCGCGGTCACGGCGCGATTGGTGGTGATTTGCTCGGTCATGGTGTGGGAAGTCCTAGTCCTCGCTTCCCAGCACGTCCATTGAATTCGGCTGATCAATACATCAAGCCAGTTGATGTTTTTTGCGGCATTTCGCGCAAAATATGGGCGATTTCGGCTATTCTGCCGCGATTTTGCCGGCCAGATCGCGATTTTTCATCAGTTTATAGACGATGGAATCCATCAGCGCCTGGAAGGAAGCGTCGATGATGTTGTCGGAAACACCCACCGTCCACCAGCGCGCATTGCTCGAATCCGTCGACTCGATCAGAACTCGCGTGATGGCTTCCGTGCCGCCATTGAGGATACGAACCTTGAAGTCGGCCAGCACCAGATCGTCGATCTCATTCTGATAGCGGCCCATATCCTTGCGCAGCGCAAGGTCGAGCGCATTGACAGGACCATGGCCCTCCGCCACCGACATGCGGGCCTCGCCGTCGATCTCGACCTTCACCACAGCCTCGGAAACCGTCTTGATATTGCCATTGGCATCGAAGCGGCGTTCGACCATGCAGCGGAAGGATTCGACGGTGAAGAACTCGGGGATGGTCCCGAGCGTTCGCCGCGCGAGAAGCTCGAAACTGGCGTCGGCGCCCTCATAGGCATAGCCTTCCGCCTCGTGTTCCTTGACGAGTGCAATCAGCGTATCGAGCCGCGGATCGGACTTTGCCACGGTGATCCCGCGCCGCTCCAATTCGTTGATGAAGTTGGATTTACCACCCTGGTCAGAGACCATCACCTTGCGGCGGTTACCGACTGTCTCGGGCGGAACGTGTTCGTAAGTCGCCGGCTCCTTGATCAGCGCCGAAGCGTGAATCCCGGCCTTGGTCGCAAAGGCGGAGGTTCCGACAAAGGCGCCTTGCGGATTGGGCGCCCGGTTGAGCAATTCATCAAAGCTGCGCGACAGGCGCGAAAGTCCCTGCAGCTTTTCCACGCTTATGCCGGTCTCGAAGCGATCCGACCAGGCGGGCTTCAGCATCAGCGTGGGGATGATCGTGACGAGATTGGCATTGCCGCAGCGCTCGCCGATACCGTTGAGCGTGCCTTGCACATGGCGCACGCCGGCGTCGATCGCCGCCAGCGAGTTGGCGACCGCCTGCTCCGTGTCGTTGTGCGCGTGAATGCCGAGGTGATCGCCGGGGATCGACTTCGTTACCTCGCGCACGATTGTCGCCACTTCAGCCGGTTGCGTGCCGCCATTGGTATCGCAGAGCACGACCCAGCGCGCACCGGCTTCATATGCCGTCTGCGCACAGGCGAGCGCATAGGCGGGATTGGCCTTGTACCCATCAAAAAAATGCTCGCAGTCGACGATCGCTTCCTTGCCGGCTGCGATCGCTGCTTTAACGGACGCGTCGATGCTCGCAAGGTTTTCCTCGTTCGTGCAGCCCAGCGCCACCCGGACGTGATAGTCCCAGCTCTTGCCGACGAAGCAGACGGTATCGGCGGCGGACCGAACGAGCGCCGTGACGCCCGGATCGTTGGAGGCGGAGACCCCTGCCCGTTTTGTCATGCCAAAAGCCGCGAACTTTGCGCGCTTGGTGCGCTTTTCGCTGAAGAATGCCGTGTCGGTCGGGTTGGCGCCAGGATAGCCGCCCTCGACATAGTCGAAGCCGAAATCATCGAGCAGGGTGGCGATGACCTTCTTGTCTTCGACGGAAAAATCGATGCCCGGCGTCTGCTGGCCGTCGCGCAATGTCGTGTCGAAGAGGTAGATGCGTTCCTTGGTCACTTGCTCGCTTCCCCATGCCCCGCCGGCGGCCACTGGTCAGTGTCATGGTCGGGGTGCTGATAGGATATCATTGTTTTTAGGAATTCCGCCGATTCCGGATCGCCTTCCGAGGTGTAGCCAGGGAGAGAGCCAAGGTCATCGACATAGGGCAACTTGCCTTCGAGACCCCATTGCACGACCGGCGCGAGTTCCTCCGGATGATCGAAAGCCCCGATCGCCAGCGCTATACTGTCGGGCGCTTCATAGGTAAGCGGCGTTCCGCATTCGGCACAGAAGCCGCGCTTGACGTGATTGGACGATTGATAGCGCTTGGGTTCACCGCGCGTCCATTGGAAATGGGTGTCCCGCACGGATGCAAGCGGCGCCGAAAAATTGCCGAACGCCTTCTGGCACATCCGGCAATGACAGATGGACGTATCGTCTACCTTGCCCTCGACGCGAAAGCGGATCGCGCCGCACTGACACCCCCCGGTATAAATCGGTTTGTTGTCGAGGCTCATGGGCGGGACTCCGGTAAAAGGAACGGCGTTAGCGCTTCCACAAGTTCGACGTCGATAGCTTCTTCCGCGAAAATTACGTCATTGTTATCGAAGCGCATGATGCGGAAACCTTGGCCGCTTAGGAACAAATCCCGCCGCTCGTCGTGTTTCATTCCAGCGTCGGAGGCATGCGAGTCACCGTCAACTTCGACGATAATCCGCGCCGACAACCAAGCAAAATCGGCAATGTATGGACCAACCGGCGTCTCGCGGCGAAACCGCGCGCCACGACGACGAAAACTACGGAGCAGGTTCCATATACGATACTCGGCATTTGTCAGTTGCCGGCGAAGGGCTTTGGCGCGAGTACGTGTTTTGGGCTCGATGTTGCTATGGGGCATGAATGACCCTCCCGGCTGCTGCGCAGCCACCCTCCCCACAAGGGGGAGGGAAAGAACCGTTGCCGCCTCTCGTTCAAAGCGGCAGAGCTCAGCAAATTTGGACGCCCTTTCCCTCCCCCTTGTGGGGAGGGTGGCTGCGCAGCAGCGGGGAGGGGTGTTGTCCATCACCGCTTCACCTCCCAAGTGGTGACCCGCTCGCCCGTTTGCGGGTCCTTGCCGTCCTTGAGCTGAATGCCTTGCTCCAGAAGTTCGGCGCGAATGCGGTCAGCCTCAGCAAAGCTCTTGGTGGCAAGCAAGGCCAGCCGGTCGGCGACCTTGGCCTCGATCTCGCCCGCAAGCTCGGAAGAGACCGTCTCGGCCTTCAAATCGAAGCCGAGCAGCGCGAATGTCGCCCGGTAATCGGCAGGATCGACAGAGCGCGAGCGCCTGGCGGAAGACAGCCAGTTGATCAGGCTTGGTGTTGCAAGATCGTCAGACAAGAGGGCGATCGCCTCCTCCGGGATCGTGCCGAATTCGGCATCGCCCACAAATTCGCGCGCCTTGGCAAGAATGTTTTCCGCCTCCTCGAGTCGGCTGACGCTGAAATCGATCGGCTCGCGATAATTGGTCATGAGCATGGCAAGGCGCAAAACGTCGCCCGGCCACTTGCGTCCGCCGAATGTCTCAGTTTCGAGCAGTTCGTTGATGGTGACGAAGTTACCGAGGCTCTTTGCCATCTTCTGGCCCTCGACCTGCAGGAAGCCATTGTGCATCCACACATTGGCCATGCGGTCCGTGCCGAGAGCGCAGCAGGATTGTGCAATCTCGTTCTCATGATGCGGAAAAACGAGGTCGATGCCACCGGCATGAATGTCGAAGACATTCTTCTGCGGATCGTCGCATTGCAGCCCGCCGCCGAATGGCTCGAGCAACTTGGCCATCGACATGGCGGAGCATTCTATGTGCCAGCCGGGGCGGCCAAAACCGGCGATGCCAGCAGGCGAAGGCCAGCCGGGCTCACCTTCCTTCGAAGGCTTCCATAGAACAAAATCCATCTCGTCGCGCTTGTAGGACGCAACGTCGACGCGCGCCCCAGCGAGCATGTCGTCAGCAGAACGGCGGGCCAGCATACCGTAACGCGGCCCCTTGGCGGCGTTCATGGCCGAGGGTGAAAACAGGACATGGCCGTCGGCGACATAGGCAACGCCAAGTTCGACGAGACGGTCGATCATGGCCACCATTTCGGCGATATATTCCGTTGCCCGCGGCTGCGACGAGGGCTGCAGATTGCCGAGTGCGGCGACGTCGGCCTGAAACTGGCGGTTCGTCGTTTCGGTTACCCTGCGGATCGCCTCATTAAGTGGAAGGTCAGGAAAATCCCGTGCAGCGCGCGCATTGATCTTGTCGTCAACGTCGGTGATGTTGCGCACATAGGTGACGTGGTCTTCGCCATAGATGTGACGCAGCAACCGGAACAGAACGTCGAAGACGATCACCGGTCGGGCATTGCCGATATGCGCATAGTCGTAGACGGTCGGGCCGCAGGCATACACGCGCACGTTTATCGGATCGATCGGCACGAAGACTTCCTTCGTGCGGGTGAGCGTATTGTAGAGGCTCAGTGGGTGCGGCATGGCGGTCTGCTCAAAAATTCGGGTTTCGACATCAAACGCATATCATCCACTGGTCTGGCGACCGGAGCGTTTCACATCTTTACTGAATTTTGAGACGAAAACGGCCGGGCCAGCACAGTGCTAGCTGATAATGATCCGACAGCTAATAATGATCATGGCGGGCAACGTTTTCATGGCGGCATTTATGGTCGACTGCGGGCCAATCGTCAAGCGCATCGCGGCAAAACCAGAGTGTTGCATTATTGCCTGCTTCCTCGTGGTTAATCCAAATTAACCGAATAGCCCAAAATCCTCCCGGAAAGTGCCTTTTTTCCGGCCCATTTGACCGGGAATCCTGTGTTCTTAAACTAAAGGGGAATAGGCCCCGCGTAACAGGACCAGACCCATGAACAACGTCAAGCAAACGGCAACACCGCGCGAAAACGCCCGTGCCGAGAACCTCGTCTCCAAATACAACGCAATCGGCCCGGCTGCGATCCTCGCAGCAGTGCTCAGCACGGTCCGCAAGCGCCCACAGCTGAAGCTTGCTTCAATTGTGCAGGAAACGGACTAACAGACTCGTTGCAATGCCGGCCATGACCAGGCCGATGAGTACATCGAGTACCCGCCAGGCAGCAGGTTTGGCGAAGATCGGTTGCAGCAGCCTCGCGCCATAGCCGAGGCTGAAGAACCAGATGAAGGAAGCGAGCGCCGCGCCGATGCCATAGGCCGCGCGGTTGACGCCCTCGAAGCGGGCCGACAGCCCTCCGAGTAGGACCACGGTGTCGAGATAGACGTGCGGATTGAGGAAGGTCAGCGCGAGCACAGTGCCGACGGCAGCCTTTAGCGAGCTTCCACCAGAACCCTCCGCGCGCAAAGCCTCAGGATGAAAGGCGCGCCGGAATGCAACGGAAGCGTACCAGAAGAGGAACGCCGCGCCGCCGAGCGTGACGAAGGAAATCAGCTTTGGCGACTGCGCAATCAGTGTGCCGAGACCGGCAACGCCCGCCGCAATGAGCAGCGCATCCGACAAAGCGCAAATGAAGGTGAGGATAAAAACATGTTCGCGCAGAAGACCCTGCCGCAGGATATAGGCGTTTTGCGCGCCGATCGCGATGATAAGCGACGCGCCAAGGAGAAAACCGGAAAGAGCGGCTGAAAACATTTGGTCGGTGTCCTGAAGTGCGCTTGGGCGTTTGCCCTAAAAGAGTTTCATCTGGGCGTCTGACTGCGGCGGTTTCGAACGCGCCGGTTTCTTGCGTTCGCCTTCCGACGCCTCTTCAACGCGATCCTGAATTTCCGGCCCCGTATTTTCGAACTTGTTGACTTTGTCGGATATGGGGATTGCCTCGAAAAGGTCCTCCGGTGCCGGCTTGAGCAGGTCCGCAACATGGCGCGGTTCCTGCGTCTTGCAATCCAGCCAGCGGGAAAAATCCTTCTGTTCGATCACAACCGGCATGCGGTCGTGGATGAACCGCAGATTTTCGCTGGCGTCGGTCGTGAGGATCGCGCCAGTATCCATCTCCGAACCTTCGGCGTTCGCCCAGGGTTCGTAGAGACCGGCAAAAGCGACGATGCCGCCGTCGCGGGGTCGCACCCAATAGGCTTGCGCCTTCCGGTCGCCGCTGCGGCGCCACTCGTAGAAGCCTGAAGCCGGGATCAGCGCACGGCGGTGGCGCATCGCAGCCTTGAACGACGCTTTTTCGATTGCCGTCTCGGCGCGGGCATTGATCATCAGAGGATAATTTGCCGTGTCTTTGACCCAGCCCGGTATAAATCCCCATCGCACCAGAAGGGCGCGCCGGTTCGGTCGGTTGCTGCCGGGCGGCGGCGTCTCTCCACTGACGACCATGAGGATAGCTTGGGTCGGCGCGATGTTGTAGCGCGGCGGAAAATCCTCAAGCTCCATCAGATCGAACCATGCTTCGATCTCGTCAGGTGTACCGAGGAGCGAAAAACGTCCGCACATGCAAGAGGCCTTCAATGACAGCGGCGATCTTCCCGATTTGCGGGCAGCCGTCAAGGCGACCTTGCCAAAGGCATCGTCGCCGCTTACCCCTGAAATATGGATCAAGTTCCCCTTTCCGCGACCGTCGACGGCGTTTCTGCAGTTTGCATACGCGACAAGGCGTTCCTGCTCGTCGAGCGCGGCCGCGAGCCATCGAAGGGCTGGCTCGCCTTTCCGGGCGGTCGCCGTGAGGAAGGCGAGACGCCGCAAGCAGCCGCGATCCGCGAGCTCTTCGAAGAGACCGGCATGATCGCGCACGACGTCACCTACTTAACGACGTACACGTTCGACTATTCGACGCCCGAGTTTCCGTCGCCAAAAGCGTTCCGCCTCGCGGTGTTCCTTGCGCATGACGCAACCGGCGAGGCAATCGCCGCAGACGACGCTGCATCAGTGCACTGGCTGCGTGCCGACGAGATGGCCGCTTACGATGTAACCGAAAGTGTACTTGAGGTTGTACATGCCCTCGCCTCCTCCTTTGAAAGTTGAGGGTATCAGCGTTAGCGCCTTGAAGGCGCCTTGCTTTCGGGCAACATGTTCGCGAAGGCGAACAGGGGCTTGGGGACATTTCGTGCGGCGAGCAGCATTGATCACAGCGTTTCTTGCGGCCCTTGCCAATGCTACGCCTGCCCATGCCGTCGACCCGCTTTATGAGGCGAAGCTCCTGCGTCTTGCCGAGGTGCTTGGATCGATCCATTCGCTGCGCAATCTCTGCGGTGAAAACAGTAGCCAATGGCGAGATCGCATGGATTCGCTGCTTCTGGCAGAGAATCCCGATCCGGCGCGCAGGGCGCGTCTCATCGCCAGTTTCAACCGCGGTTACCGTACGTTCAACGAGACTTATTCGACTTGCACCAGCCAGGCGATTGCGGCGATTGACCGCTACCAGGCCGAAGGAATGAAACTCTCAGCCGAAATCGTGTCCGGTTATGGAAACTAGCATTCGTTGATGACCTTGGATATCCGATAGAAATCAATCAATCGCTTGAAACCAGGCGCCGCCCCGTGTGGTCTGGCGGGCTACAGAAACGAACTTGAGTCAGGCTGCGACGATGTGACATGCTCCCTTTCTCGCTTGTCCAGCGTACATCCCGGAACAAATTCGTAGGCATAGGTAGGTGTTGCTCGCAAAAGCGTGTTCTAAGTTGCTGTAAACACGTATTTTCCTTGCCGTTGCGCTAGTAGCGCTGGAACTCGTAGTGGCAATAAGGGCACAATAGTGCCTTAAATTAACTATGCTTTAACTGTTGAAGCCGATCGGCCGCTTTTTAGACAAAACCTATGATATTGTTTAGCGGCGTTTTAAGAATTGGCTCCGGCCAAGGACGGTATATCATGAACATGACATCGACGGACCTTGATAGGTTGGTTGCAGAAGAAAAAAAACTGGTTGCGATCGAATATCAGAATGAAGTCTGGGCAGATGGCACGCTTGAGGGTATCGAACCGGAAATCATGGCCGAGGCAGCATTCGCAACCGCTTTGACGGAATTGATCCGCGACAATGGCGAAACCACCGCTCTGACCTTGCTTGACGCGCTGCGTGAACGTATTTCCGCGGGTGAATTTTCCACGAATCGCGTTCTCCAGTAACGCCCGGTGATCCAATGCTTGAGAAGCACTTTTCCGCGCCCGCGATTGCCCGCGCATTTGTTATCGCCGCCGCTTCCTGTGCTTTCAGCCTTCCCGTTGCAGCCGCCAGTCGCGAACCTATCCAGCTTGCCTTGAGCGAACTGAAAAAAGAAGAGCTTCCAAAGCCTCCGGAGCATGCCAGCCCCGACGCGGCGCAAAAGCCGGCTGGCGAGACGCCGGCCCCGCCTGCCGCGACTGATAAACCGGCGACTCCGGATGACGGCGATACGGAACCCCCTTCCGCCAATGACGGTGCGGTTGTCCCCGACAGCAGTATCGCCATGCCGAACGCCAAGGAAGGAGCCGCCGCCGCGCAGGTCGAATACGACCTCAGCAAGCTGCCCTTCCCTGTCCGCAAAATGCACGAACTTATTCTGACCGCGGCGAAGTCCGGCAATATCGAGGCGCTGCGGCCGCTGATCGGCTCGGGCGATGACGTCACCATGCTCTCGCTGACCGAGGTCGAAGGTGATCCGCTCGCATATCTGAAGTCTCTAGCGGGCGATCCCGACGGCATGGAGATACTTGCCATCCTCGTCGATGTGCTCGAGTCCGGCTATGTCCATCTTGATGCCGGTACGCCTGACGAGCTCTATGTCTGGCCTTATTTCTTCGCCTATCCGCTCGACAAGCTAGATGCGAAGCAGAAGGTCGAACTCTTCCAGATCGTCACGGCGGGCGACTATGACGAGATGAAGCAGTTCGGGACCTATGTGTTCTACCGCCTTGGAATCACACCCAAAGGCCGCTGGCGCTTCTTTGTCACGGGCGACTGAAGCCTTTATCTCCCAAACTTTTTTATCGCCGTACCCGGGTTTGACCGGGGGATCCAATTTGGAATGGCAGCCGCACTAGATCCCTCGGACCAAGCCCGAGGATGACGGCCGTGCAGACGAAAGGGAAACGGTAGCGTTAGCCCTCGCCGGCAAATGCAATCAGGTTCCCATCCGGATCTTCAACGATGAACGCGCGGGCGCCCCATGGCTCGGATTTCAATGTCTGGTGGAACGTGACGCCCGCTTGCTGGAACTCAAGATACAGCGGCTTCGCGTCGTCGAGCACGAAAGTTGCCGAAAGCGCATCGTGTTCCCTCGCTCGAAAGGCGTGATCCAACACCGGCCCGTCGACCTTTCGCAGATTCAAGCGGCCTGCATCTCGGAAAACCTGTGCGTAGAACGCTGGCTCTCCGTAAATGAATGCAACGGCAAATCCCAATTTCTGGACGTAGAAGGCGCAGGATGCCTCAACGTCGGAAACGAAGAGTTGCGGTTCCGCCGCGACGATGATGGATGCTCTGGGCGAATTTGCTGATGCTGCCATGGTGTTGATTCCTTTGATCAGCGCCGGCCAATTCTCAAATCCGGATCGCCTGGCGACGAGTTCCTGAGCATCGCTGAGCTTGAAGTCCAGCTCCAGGATTTCTCTGTCCGACAGGTTGCTGAGCCGCTGCAGGAACAATCTGATCTGCGCTGCGACGGGATAGTACTTCTCCCGATGCCAGCGCAGGTAAAGCTTGGCTTGCTTTTTGAGATTCTCGATATTCGGCATGGGCGCGCTACGGTTGAGATGATCGTAGGCGGGCAATGCCCCTCCGACCCCATGAGCCGACGCGTCCTACAGCAGCAAAGCCAAGGTAAGGTGGCCGATTGCACGCGTCAAGAAGGGCCGGCAATCAGGTTTCGGATGCCATCAATCGGCACCTTGCACGTTCCTGCCGCCAATGATTCGCCTGTCCGCGAAAAAAAATCAGACTGATGTCACACGGGACGACGCCGTCTCGTCTTGTGTTCAAGCAACGGAATGCCGCACAAGGAGATCAATGATGAAACCGAGACTGAACCCTTATAATCACGACGCGATCAAGCCTATGCTCGAGATGGAGAAAAGCGTCGTCAGCAGCGGGCTTGAAATGAGCCTCATCGAGCTCGTGAAGATGCGCGCATCGCAGATCAATGGCTGTGCTTTCTGCCTCGATATGCATTCGAAGGACGCGCGCAAGCGGGGTGAGACCGAACAGCGCCTCTATTTGCTGGACGCATGGCGGGAATCGCCGCTCTACAGCGAGCGCGAGCGTGCTGCCCTCGCCTGGACCGAGGCCTTGACGTTGATTGCCAAGACCCACGCGCCGGATAGTGTCTACGAAGAATTGAAGACCCAGTTCACCGAAGAGGAGATCGTCAAACTGAGCATGTTGATCGTGACCATCAACGGCTGGAACCGGCTCGCCATCGGCTTCCGCTCGGTGCATCCGGTATCGAAAGATAGTGCCGCAGCAGCCTGACAACGCGACCACAACGTTCAACCGCCTTCGGCCGCGACTGATCCGCATCGCCTATCGCATGCTCGGATCGGTCGCGGAGGCGGAGGATATTGTGCAGGAGGGCTTCATTCGCTGGCACCAGGCGGATCGTTCTGAAGTGCGCAGCGAAGAAGCCTTTCTGGTTCGCATTGTCACCAGACTTTGCCTCGACCACCTTAAGTCGGCACGCGTTCGAAGGGAGACCTACGTGGGGAGTTGGTTGCCTGAACCCATATTCGATCCGAGCGAGGAAGAAACGGACGCCGATATCACGATGACGTTGATGATGGCGCTGGAACGGCTATCGCCGCTCGAGCGGGCGGCGTTTCTGCTTCACGACGTTTTCGGCCAGGACTTCAATCAGGTGGCGGAAGCGATCGGCCGCGACCCGGCAACGTGTCGCCAGCTTGCGAGCCGCGCCCGTACCCATGTCCAGCAGGCAAAGCCCCGTTTCCCGGTCTCCGACGAACAGGGCAAAAACATCGCCCAGGCGTTTTACAACGCATCGCGCAGCGGTGACATGCAGGCATTGCAGGCGCTCCTTGCGGACGATGTCGTCATGTATGCCGATGGCGGGGGCAACCGTACCTCTACGATCAATCCCATCTATACGATGGCGAAGGTCTGGCGCTTCTTCGATGGTATTGGCCGCCGTGCCAGCTATAAGTTTCCGCCTCTCTTGTATGAAGGGATGATTGACGGTCTTCCCGGATTCGTAACAACCGAGTTCGATGGCCTTCCGCAAACGACGGCGCTCGAAATCGAGGACGGCAAGATCAAGACGATCTATATTGTCCGCAATCCGGAGAAACTTCGCCACCTGCAGTTCGCACAATCAACACCCGGCGGTAGCGCTTGACGCTGCTACCACGATTGCCTGGGATTTATCTGCCCTGAGGCAACGCCTCCCCGAAGAGGACGGGTTCGCCCATTGATGGATTGACGATTTCGCCTTCCCACATAACCCTGTTGCCACGCACGATCGTGCCGACCGGCCAGCCGGTAACGATCTTGCCATCATAGGGCGTCCAGCCCGCCTTGGAGCCTACGATCGCATTGGTGATCGTTTCGCGCCGCTTCATGTCGACAATGGTGAGGTCAGCGTCGTAGCCGACGGCGATGCGGCCTTTTCTCGCCATGCCAAACAGCCTGTTAGGACCGTGCGAGGTCAGATCGACGAAACGCTCGATGGACATCCTGCCTTCATTCACGTGATCGAGCATGATTGGCACCAGCGTCTGAACGCCGGTCATGCCGGATGGCGAGGCCGGATAGGGCTTCAACTTCTCGTCCAGCGTGTGCGGCGCATGGTCGGAGCCGAGGACATCGACGATCCCCTGCGTGATGCCTGACCAGACGCCGTCACGGTGGCGCGCGTCGCGTACCGGCGGATTCATCTGCAGAAGTGTTCCGAGCGTCGCGTACTGGCTCGCATCAAGGGTCAGGTGGTGCGGCGTCGCCTCGCAGCTTGCCACATCCTTGTGATCCTTGAGGAACTCGATCTCTTCGGCCGTCGAAATGTGCAATACGTGGATACGCGCCCGCGTTTCCCGCGCAATGCGCACCAGACGTTCCGTGCACTTGAGCGCTGCAATTTCGTCACGCCATACTGGATGGGACGCGGGATCGCCAGGAATGCGCAGGTTTTCACGCTCGCGCAGGCGGAACTCGTCCTCGGAATGAAAAGCGGCGCGCCGGCGGGTATTCCTGAGGATCGAGCGAACGCCTTCGTCGTCTTCGACCAAGAGGTCGCCGGTTGACGAGCCCATGAAAACCTTGATGCCGGCCGCACCCGGCAGGCGCTCCAACTCGGGCACATGGTCGGCGTTGTCGCGCGTACCCCCGACCCAGAAGGCGAAATCGCAATGCATGCGATGATGGCCGCGCCTGACCTTGTCCTCGAGCGTCTCGGTCGACGTCGTCAGCGGCTTGGTGTTCGGCATTTCGAACACCGCCGTGACGCCGCCAAGGACAGCGGAGCGCGAGCCACTTTCCAGATCCTCCTTGTGCTCGAGACCCGGTTCGCGGAAGTGCACCTGGCTGTCGACGACACCGGGGAGAATATGCAGCCCGGTCGCGTCGACGATCTCACCTGCGGACGCATGGCCGAGATTACCGATGCCGGCAATCCGTCCATTGGTAACGCCGATATCGCGCAGGCCGACGCCATCCTGGTTCACCACAAAACCGCTTCGATAAATCGTGTCGAACGTCTGCACCATTTGCTTTCCAATCCAGCCTTGCGAACCTGTTCCCAGCGAATTAGGTAACAGGGATGCGAAAGGCAAGGATAATACAATGCCATCGGCAAGATTAAATGGACGCGCCCTCCTCAAGGTTACCGGCGATGACGCGGAAGATTTTCTCCAGAACATTATCACGACCGATCTAGATATGCTCGATCGAGGCGATTTGAGGCCGGGCGCACTGCTCAGCCCCCAGGGAAAAATCCTCTTCGAATTCCTTGTCTCGCGAACCGGCAACGGCCTGCGGCTTGATCTTAATGCGTCGTCGGTTGACGAACTTTTGAAACGCCTCATCCTCTATCGGTTGCGGGCCAAGGTGCAGTTTGCCGTGGATACAGAGTCGTTTGTCGCGGTTTCCTGGGACGGTGATTCAGTTGCCTCCGAACTCGATTCAACGCTGGCTGACCGGCGTTTCCCCGCGGAGCTAAAGGTGAGCCGCCACTATGGCAGCACATCGGATGTTAGCGCCAATAACGACGCATGGGACGCGCTGCGTATCGCTTACGGCGTCGCGGAGGCGCCAATCGACTATTCGCTCGGCGATGCATTTCCCCACGATATCAATTTCGACCAGACGGGCGGCGTTTCGTTCAAGAAGGGTTGTTTCGTCGGTCAGGAAGTCGTCTCCCGCATGCAGCATCGCGGTACCGCCCGGCGGCGAGTTCTGGTTGCTACCGGAGCAGCGGCGCTTCCCGTGCCAGGCACTTCTGTTACGGCGGATGGCCGCGAGATAGGAACATTGGGCAGTGTGGTGGATAGCATCGGGCTCGCGCTCGTCCGCATCGACCGGGTCAAGGATGCGATGGATAAAGGCACGCCCATAATGGCAGGAGATGTTGCTCTCGACCTTGCCATTCCCCCCGAACACCGCTTTACATTTCCCGTAACGACGCAGGAAGCGTGATCGGGAATTTTTTGATGCCGGCGAAGCCGCAAACAGAGAGCGCAAAGCGAACCGAACTCAGGGCCTGGCAACGCATGCTGTCGGGGCGCAGGCTTGATCTGCTCGATCCATCCCCGCTTGACATCGAAATCGAGGACATTGCCCAAGGATTGGCGCGCGTTGCCAGATGGAATGGGCAGACGGTCGGCGACCATGCATTTTCGGTAGCGCAGCACTCGCTGCTGGTCGAAGAGCTTTTCGGGAGAATCATGCCGGAGGCGACGACGGAACAGCGTCTAATCGCGCTTCTGCACGATGCACCCGAATATGTGATCGGCGACATGATCTCACCTTTCAAGGCGGTGGTCGGCGGCGATTACAAGAGCGTCGAGCTTCGCCTGCAGCATGCCATTCACGTACGTTTTGCGCTTGCGCCGGTCATTCATCAGAATCTACGTTTGCTGATCAAGCGCGCCGATGCGGTTGCCGCGTATTTCGAGGCGACGCGGCTTGCCGGATTTGCTGAGAAAGAGGCCGTGCAATTCTTCGGTCGGCCGCGCGGTATCAACCCACAGGGCATCGATGTGACGGCACTGGCGACGGAAAATGTTCAAGATGCTTTTCTGCAACGTTTTGCCGAACTTGACGGGCAACGTTCACAAGACCGAGGTTAATAAAATGCCGCATATTGTTGTTTCGCCCCTATCCCGCATCGCCGAGTCTGCAATCCGATTCGGTGCGCGCGATATGGTCACGCTGATCAATACCGGCACTCCAGTGATGCGCCCCACCGAGATCGAAGAAGCTCGGCATCTCTTCCTCGGCTTCAACGACATTATAGAGCCGGCCGAGGGAATGACCTTGCCTGCAGTCGACCATGTCGACCAGCTCCTGGTGTTCGGCAAACGATGGGATCGGAAGGCGCCGCTGCTTATTCATTGCTTTGCCGGCATCTCGCGCTCGACTGCTGCCGCATACATCACGGCGCTGGCGCTCAACCCGGCGCTGGACGAGGTGAAGTTGGCGCAGACGCTGCGCCGCAACGCGCCTTCAGCGACGCCGAACAGCCGCCTCATCGCACTTGCCGACGACATGCTCGGACGCAGGGGCCGCATGGTCGATGCCGTCAAGGCGATTGGGCGCGGCGAAGAAGCGTTCGAGGGTACCCCTTTCATCCTTCCATTGAGCAATACCATATGACGGGCACACCCAACGCGGTCGAGATCAATTTAAGCGCGGCGATTGCGGCCGTCGCAAAAAACGACCCATTGATCCTCACCACACCGTCCAGCGACGACGTGGAACGCGATGAACTGCCATTCGGCCCCTTCAATCCCTTGGAGCACCGGACCCTTGAGACGGGGCTGCGCGCCTGGGTTGCAGAGCTGACTCCATTGCGGCTTGGTTATGTCGAGCAACTCTATACGTTTGGCGATCGGGGCCGGAACAAAACCGCCGAAGATCGGCATCTTCACATCGTTTCCGTAGGCTATCTCGCCCTCACGCGAATTACCGGCGACAACAAGGAAGCCTTGCGCAAGTCCGGCGCGCGCTGGCGCAGCTGGTATTCGTTTCTCCCCTGGGAAGATTGGCGCGTCGGGAAGCCTGCATTAATCGACGAGACCATTCGGCCCGCCCTGCGCAGCTGGGCTGAAAGCGGCGGCATTCCCGCGCGCCTGAGCCGGCTGCGGCTCGCCTTTGGTGAAGATGGCATAGCTTGGGACGAGGAGCGCGTGCTCGAGCGGTATGAACTTCTCTACGAAGCGGGTTTGATCGAGGAAGTTGTCCGTGATGGCCGTACCAACGATACCGGCCTGTCGCGCCCACTTGGAGTTCCGATGAGCTTTGATCACCGGCGTATCCTCGCAACAGCCATTGCGCGGCTCCGGGCAAAGCTGAAATACCGGCCGGTCGTCTTCGAACTGATGCCCTCCACCTTTACACTGACCGCATTGCAGGAGACGGTCGAGGCGATTTCCGGCCGCCACCTGCACAAGCAGAATTTCCGTCGCCTGGTCGAAACCACGGAACTGGTGGAGCCGACCGGCGCCGAGCAATCGCAACCACGAGGACGGCCTGCAGCCCTCTACCGCTTCCGGCACAATGTCCTCGAAGAGCGGAGTGTGGCAGGCCTACGGGTTGGCGGAAGAACATAGGCAGGGAGAGAACCATGAGCGAGAAACCAGCGGCGATGAACGCGGACGGTGTTTCCGAGCCGTTTGCAGCTGAAGACGTTCCCTGGGAGGGGTGGTCCGAAGGTAGCCGATACGGCACGCGCTTCCGCTATCTTTCGGGACATGGCGGCGCGACCCATGTTGGCGTGGCGCTTGAAGAGCTCGAGCCCCGAATGGAGTCGAGCCTCAACCACTATCACATGCTCGAAGAAGAGCAGGCCTTCGTCCTCGCGGGCGAGATGACATTGCGGCTCGGCGGGAAGACCTACCTCATGAAGAC